>PXBW01000099.1 GCA_003566775.1 candidate division WS1 bacterium | reverse complement strand
GCCCCGTTCTACTACGTGGCCCCGGAAGGAGATGACCACCTTTACCGTCTCTGGTCATACGGAGCGAACCGGGCCGAGGGAGGTACCGGCGCAGAAGCCGACATCCAGTCATGGAATCGCAGCACTATGATACCCTGAGCGCCACTCTTCGGCAGGTCATCCCTGTTCTGGCTCTAACGGTCACTCTCCTATCCGCCGCCTCCGGCCAGGAGGCAGTGCTGATCACCTCGTGTGATGACGCCTCACTGTTCACAGCCGGTCGCACCCCTGATGATGACAGCTTCGACTTCGCCGCCTGGGAAGCCCGGTCATTCGAGGGCGCGGCAGTCGCGGGCAGCAGTCTCAGGTGGCATACCCATCCTTCCTCTGAGGAGCAAAGCCACGCCCGGCTTGCATGGGCCCTGCCGCTGCAGGAAGTGTTCTCCGAGCTTTCAATGTGGGTGAAAAACCCCAACAATCACCAGTTGGATCTTCGTATCGAACTCATCGACGCCGACGGCGTCACATACCGCAGCGAGGATGTGGAGCTTGGCGGGGAGCTTGATTGGCGGCAACTGTTTTTTCGGACAGCGGACCTTGAGCCGATGCAGGAAGACCCCTATCCACCGCTCACCTTTCCGATTGTGCGATTCTCCGTAGTGGTAGAGGGACTTGAGGCGAACCGCCCGCACACAATCTACCTCGACGAAATATATGCGCATCCACCGGAAGCCGGCGAACTTGACGTGGAGCGGCTCCGGCTGCAGACCGCGCTTGCGCCCGGCGAATCTTTGCCGGTGCGAACATCGATAAGCCCCTCAAAGATAGCCCGGCGTGCGAGGCTGACTGCGGAGATGAGAACAGCACAGGGAGGGCTGATCACCGCAGCGGAGATAGACTTCGCCGAGGATGGAGAAGACCCGGTGTGGGCGACTGCCGCGTTGCGTGTGCCCGACTGGCTGCCATCGGGCCGGTATCGAGTGGCTTTGAGGTCGGATGGAGCGCGACTGGTGGGCGATGGAGCGGATGGAGTCACGATCGTCGTCGGAGGATCGAGGCAGGGCTTGCCTCCGGTGACTCTTTCCACAGAGGATGCTCCTGCCATCTTGATCGGAGATGATCGGACGCCCGCGAGGGTCACGGAGCTACGGGGAGCCCCTGCAGTGGAGATCGGCGACGAAGCGCTGATTGTCGCCGTGCCGGTGACCACCGACATACATCCCTTCGCGTGGGCACCTCCCGTGGTAGATGGTGAAGACGGTCCCGACTTCAGCAAGCTGGATCGCCGCATCGCAGCGGTGCTGGAGCGGCGCAATGATGCCCGCATACTGCTTCAGGTCTTCCTCGGCTCATCGCCCGCCTGGGATGACGCGAATCCCGACGACCTGCAGCAGTTCAACGGAAACCCACTCGGGCCCCCGGAGTTGTTCGGCGGGAGGCGCACTCATCCGGACATACTTTCGCCCGCCTGGCGGCGCTATGCCACCGAACGTCTGCGCGGGCTCATCGCCCATGTAGATGAGGCGCCGTGGCGCGATCGCGTAATCGGCTACGAATTACAGGCCGGGGACCTGGGAGCATGGCGACCGTGGGGAGCATCGGCCGGTGTCGGCGACGACCGCAGCGAACTCAGGCAGAGGCTCTTCGCGGCGTGGATGCGCGATCGCTACACGGATGTGCGCGAACTGAGGTCTCACTGGCTCGGAAGACGGAGAGGTCTCGAGAATCCGACCATGGGATTCGATGCGATTAGAATGCCGGAGCCGCTCGAGGACGCCACCGAGCCCTCGCTTTACGATCCGGCAATCGACCAGCCGATGATCGATCTGCAACACTTCCGCGCGAAGGCTCCGGCTGAAGCGCTGCTTGCCTTGGTGGAAGCAGCGCGCCAGGCGGCCGGCCCGGATGCGCTGATAGGCGCGCCCTATGGCCATCTGTTATCTCAGGCGCGAAGCATGGACTGGACCTGGCCCCATCTCGCGCTCACCCACTGCCTTGAAGCCGAGGCCTTCGACTTCCTGACCGGACCCCTCCATCGGCGGGACGATCCTTCGCTGCCATCGTCGATTCCAGAATCGGTGATGGCCGCCGGTGTGACATGGTTCGACCGCGAGCTGGTCTCTAACGCGAGCGTAACCACGATGACCGCTCCCGATCCCACGCCCGAGCGTGTCGACGGGGGAGCGCCGATTGTGGAGATAGTTGATGACCTCAGCGCGCGCTATCTCTCCGGGGAAGGAGATCTGCCTCGCGCGCTGCTCACACGACCGATCTCGGGCAGTATACCGCATCGACTCCAGCTTCCTCGGGATCCTCTCGGCGCAAATCCGCGGAACGCGTCGATCTACGTCTTCCGTAACCTTTTCGTCATCGCCCCTGATGATGGAAGAAGGCTCAGCCGCAATGTGGCGCGCGATGGCTCGCTGCTCGTCTGGGTATATGCTCCCGGTGCCGTCTCTCGTCATCTGCTCACAGGCAGGACCATGCAATATCTCACCGGCATAAAGCTTACGCACCTCGCGCGTGACGGAGTGCTGCGGGTGCAGCCTTCCGACCGCAGCCTGGGGGCATACGGCTTTGATGCTGCCGTCAGCCCCTGGTTCGTGGGCGCCGATGAGCACGCTGAGTGGCTCGGCTCACTCGCGGGAACCGATTCTGATTACTGCGGTCTGGCCCTCCGCACATTCGAGCACTGCAGTTCCGTGTTCTCCGCGGCACCCCCCACTGAAGAGGTGCTGCGGCATCTTGCGCGTATCACGAACGTGAGCATTCCAACCACCGCCGAAGCGCCGGAGTACTGAGCGGGAGACTGCGACACGCCATGAATCTCGCACATCATCTCGTCGTCGCGAAAATCCTTCACGATCGACTGAGGTGGTCCCCGCGAGTCTGGGGGGCGATGCTCCTTGGCGCCGTCGCGCCCGACGCGCATACCGAGACAGGCGGCATCGACAGATCGATGCTTCATCCACCGGAGGGTGAGGACGCAGTAGCATTCGTGCTGGATCGTATCAGACCCCGTTCCTGTCTCGAAACACCCGAGGGAGCAGCCTTTTCGGTATCCTGTGTGGGACATCTGGTCGCGGATGAGATGACGCGCGGACATGCGTATCATCTTCCGCCTCACGCTCCGACCGGCTTCCAGCCCGTCAGAGAGGTCGTGGGGGATGATGAAGAGTTGGAGATCATCGATTTCGGCGAGTTGGTGCGCGATTTGATGCGGGCAGAGATGCCATGCCTGCTCAGTCCGCTCACCTGGGATGCGGTGGATGGTAAGCGGTGGGAACTGTTGACGCGCTACCCATTTGACGAAGGCGAGGGACTCTTCCTTGTCGTGGAGCCGCTGGCTACGCTCGCTCGTGAGTGCGCGGCGGAGACCCTCACTCGTCTGGTTCGCTCCGACCGCGGGGCCGAGTTGGTTGGAAGCTGGACCGCCACGTAGGAAGGCCTCTCGCAGGACGTGGAGAATACTCTCCAGACCGCAATCTCAGCAATCCCGCGCCGTCAACAGGAGTGTCCATTGTGATCAAGCTTGGCATGGTCGATCTTTGCACCTCGCACCCCGCCTCATGGTTGCCTATCTTCAAAGAGGTGGAGGACGCCGACGTGGTCGCAGTCCATGACTCCGGCGGGGTGCGACCGGATGATTACGCGAGCGAGTTCGCAGAAGAGCACGGCACCGAGACGGTCACCGACAGCATAGAAGAGATGGTACCGCTGGTCGACGCCGCGATTGTGCACAGCGCCAACTGGGATATCCATCTTCCGCACGCATTGCCGTTCATTGAGGCGGGTATCCCGACCCTGATCGACAAACCGATGGTCGGAAATCTTCGCGATCTCCACGAACTGCTTCGATTACAGGCGCGCCACGGCACGATGATCATGGGAGGCTCCTCGGTGCGCTATGCCGCGGAGGTGCAGGAACTGGTGGCTGTGCGCGATGAAATGGATCACATAGGCGCGGCCTGGTGTCACGGTCGAGGGGATTTCTTCAACTACGGGATACACACCATAGAGATGTTCCAGGGGTTCTTCGGTGCCGGGGTACGCTCGGTAGAGCATGTGGGGCAGAACGGTCCGATGGACGTCTTCCGCGCAGACTACGAAGACGGCCTGCCGGTGTTCTTCGGCCTTGGCGCCGTCTCGAACCGCTGGTTCCTCTCTATTACGGCCTCAGAGGGCGTTTTTGCTCGTGAGTTCACCACCGGCGACAACTACCGCCGTCTCATAGAGGCGTGGCTGGAGGCGCTGCGAAGTGGCGAGGCGCCGATCTCACTCGAAGACAACCTCGAGGCGGTTAAGATAGCACTTGCAGCGAAGTGCTCGCGCCGCGAAGGGACGATCTGCTACCTCGAGGACCTCGACAGTGACGAGCGATTCGACGGCCGGGTGTTCGCTGAGGACTACGCGAAGATGCGGCAGTGAGCACACGTCTCGTGCACTCCGCTCTTGCTGCCGGTGGTTGCGAAGCACCGACATGCCTGCGACCGGCTTCGTTATGAGGTGGGGGAGGCCAGCCTGCTCCCCCCGCCCTTAGCAGCCTTAGCTCGGTCCCGGTGCTACCGCGATGGTTCAATCTCACGGCAGCGCTTTCTCCCACCTGTGCCACGCAGCCAGCGTGGTGAAGCCAAGCTTCTCATAAAGGCGAATCGCGGGTACCCGGAACGGCTGGGTGAGCAGCATCGTCGGAAGTCCCCCACGGTCGGCGAGGTAGTTCATGCAGACTGTCATCAAGGCCTCGCCAAGACGGGCCCTGCGATGCTCCTCCAGTACGCCGACGTACTCGATCTGTCCGCCACGAAGCCTCTCGGAGTTGGGCCGGTACTCGATGACCAGGCCGCCGGTCATCCCGACGATCCTGCCATCCCGTCGTGCCAAGAACCAACCCTCCGGGTCGAAATCCGGACGACTGCTGAAGTGCCTCACGAACCAATCGGGTTCCCAGTCACCGGGGAAGATTGCGTTGCGGACATCGGTCCACTCATCGATGTCGTCTTCGCGGAGTGTGTCGATCTCATAGCCTTCGGCGATCTGAGGCCTTCGCGGCTCCCAGGTTTCCGCCATCATCGTAATATTGCGCTCTTGGGGGTCGCGAAGCTCGTAGCCGAGGGCCTCGAAGAGGCCGGCGGCGGCTGTCCAGCGGCTGTCCACCACCTCACTGGTTCCGATCTTACCAGCGCTCATCCCGGCGAGTTCATCCTCACCTCTGCTGATGCACTCTGAGGCAAGGCCCTGCCGTCGATAGCTCTTTTCGGTGGCAATGCGCCACCATCCCACGCCATCCCCATCAGAGGCAGCGATGGCTGCGGATACCACGCGTTCAGCATCTACCGCAACGAAGCTCGCGTCGGAGACGATCGTCTCCTCCCGAAGCGTCTCATCCAGTTCCTCAATCGTACTGAATGGCACCGGAGTTCGCAGGAGGTTCAGGGGGAACAGCGTGCGGGATGATGCGAATGCCTGATGAATCAGCGAGGCTATCTCTTCAGACCTGGCTCGCTGGTATCTGTCGAATCGCATCATGGATCACCTTTATGCGTGGCGTCTTTCCTCTGCGCCGCCTTCACCGGGATCTGTTGCTGCACCTCCTCCACCCGGCCTCACCGGCACGGATTTGCAGTTGCTGTGCACCCGACTGAGAGGCCCATGCCTCCGATGAAGTCGGGCCTGCAGATCATGCAGGTGAAGCCGGTCGGAGGCGAAATGCGCAAGCTCCGCCGGCAGCAGGTCGCTCGGGTACGCCGGACGGCGGGTCGCAGTAGGTGCGGCCCGCCGCCAACTCAGGTGTGAGTTCCTCAAAGCCTCTGCTCAGAGCAGGGGCACACCGTTAATGATGAGTCTGAAATCACAGCCCAGCATTCGCGCGGACCGCCGGCTGATCACCATGCGCGAGAGGAATATCTCGAAGTACTCCATCACCGAGCCGATCTCGGTGTCGATCGATAGATCGAGGCCAATGGTCTTCGTAGTGGCATCAACCTCGAGCCTGGTCTCCTGTGCCGCGTAGTTAATCCGATCATGAATGTCGAACGCGGCCATGTGCGGATTGCGGACACGCTCCCGCGCAACGTCCGCCTTATCACCGATGATCACCGCTGCGCCGATGTCGCTGGTCGGCTCAGTTGCAAGCTCTTCGTCATGAGCGCCGATCGCCGCGACCACCTGGACCACCTCACGAATCGGCATCCCACGCGCGCGCAGAAGATCATAGGATAGGAGTGAGCTTGAGATCGAATGCTGCGCCCGTGAGACAAGGTTGCCGACGTCATGTAGTAGCCCGGCTATCTTCGCAAGCTCGATCTCGCGCTCATCGTAGCGATGTAGCTCGCGAAGAATCATGCCGGCATTCTCGGCAGCTATCTTCGCGTGGCGCATGCCATGCTCAGTGTACCCGATCGCCTTCATCTGCCGGTCGGCGGCGGCGATCATCTCGATCGCCTCGGGGTCGGCAATGATACCATCGCAGGTGACAGCTTCCTCCGGGCCTTGCGCCTTTGTGTCATTCATCACTGGACGCCCCTTACAGTGCTGGCGTTGTATTACTGTCTTTTCGCGCGCGCATGGCTCACCGCCATCAGCGCCGCTACGATAATGATGATCGCGATACTGCCCGTCTGTGCTATCGTCAGAGGCGCCAGAGGCCGAAAGACCTCCGCGGACGCATTGCGGCGGAATTGCTCGATGATGAAGCGAGCGCCTGAGTAGATCATCACGTACCAACCGAAGAGATGTCCGTTAACCTTGACGCGCTGGCGCACAGCCAACAGGATGCCGAAGATCAGCACGCTTGCCGCCGCGGCATAAAGCTGCGTCGGGTGCAGGTCTATCCCCGGTACTCCAGTGTTTGCGAGCTTGTTGAAGGTCACAGCGAAAACCGACTCGGTTGGAGCACCGTAGCAGCAGCCGTTGAGGAAGCAGCCGATCCGCGTGATAGCATAGCCCAGCGCGATGGGAGGCGCCATCAAATCCATGGCCCGCGGCACACTCAGTCCCCGGCGCACGGTCAGCAGAGCCCCGCCGAGAAAGCCCCCGGCAAGGCCTCCGTGGAAGCTGAGGCCGCCCGCCCAGACTCTGAGTAGTTCCGAGGGGGTGCCCGCGTAATGCCCCCAGTTTAGCGCGACGGATAGCAGCCTGGCACCAACGATCGCGCCCACCAGGATTGCGAGTGTAACATCGATAATGTAGTCCGTGTCAAACTGATTATCATCGCGCACATCGCGAATTGCCCAGAGCATCCCTGCGGTGAAGCCGAGCATCAACATCGTACCCCAGGCCCGCACCGGCACCGGTCCCCAGCGTCGGAGGCCAAGTGAGAAGATGACACCGAGAAGCGCGGAAAACAGGGCGATGACAGTCAGGCGGATAGTGTCAACCGGCATCTCAGTGCGCCGCTGCTCACGCAGTTCCAGACCAAGCCCCAGAGCGACCAGGATGGTGATTATCAGAGCGGTTCCCCACGACGTCGGACGTGGGACCTCGAAGAGGATCGGATGCATTAGGTTCAGTCGCTCTCCTGCTCGTGATCGGGCGGATGCGGGTGGCCGAGGATCATGGCGATGATAAGCAGTCCCGCTCCGATAGTGATTGCGATGTCGGCGATGTTGAAGATCGGCCAAAAGTGAAGATCGATGAAGTCGATTACGTATCCGAGTCTAAGTCGGTCCATCAGGTTACCCAGCGCTCCGCCGAGTAGCAGCGCGACCGACATACCCAGCATGCGACTGTCGCTGAGGCGTGGGGCCATCAGCACCAGCCCCACCGCGACGATTGCCGAGATCACAGTAAGGAAGCGCGGGGAGGAGGCGAGCACGCCGAAGGCGCCCCCGGTGTTGGTGGCCCAGGTGAGGCTGATCCAACTCCCGGCGAGGGGAATCGAGCCGATCGGTCGCAGCCAGTGATCGGCCGCGACCTTTGTCACCTGGTCGAAGACGAGCAGGATCGCCGCCGTGAAGTACACGACCATGGTCATCGAGCGGTTGTTAGCTCGCTCCGACTTCTGCTCTGACTCTACTTCGCTGATAGACCCGCTCGACATTCCTTGCACAGCGTTGCCCACGGAAGTACTTTGAGGCGCTTCTTCGTGATAGGTTTGTCGCAGCTATCGCAGATCCCGTAGGTGCCATCCTCTATCTTGGCCAGCGCGGCGTTGACCTCCTGAAGCTGCTCGCGCAGCGACGCCCCAACTGCCAGCGCCTGGGCGCGCTCTACGGTCTCGCTCGCCGCATCCCCGCCAGGCTCGTCGAAGTCCTGACCGGCCTGGTCCGAGTGCAGTCTGTCACGCCTCGCCGCCTTATCCTCAATGCTCTTCAGTTCATCGCGCAGGCGATCCCTTTCCTCAATGAGTTCGTTCTTGTACTTCTCGATATCCAGCTTTCTCTTGGGTGCCACCGGTCGTACCTCCGATACCCATCTCTTGACTCGGCATCTGTATTCCTCACGAGATGCGCGTGACCTCCGCTGTGCGGAATGCGGAGGTCAGCTATCAGATGCGCTTTCGCCGGGCGTACTCAAAGGGTCGTCGCGAGATGCTACCCGGATATGATGCGGTTTACCCGCTCCGCGCATCGGCTGCACAACTCAGGATGATCCTCTATCGTGCCGGTGCTCTCTGCACGTACCCAGCAACGCACACATTTGTCTCCTCCGGCAGGGCCGGCTTCCACGTGCATGCCACCGGCCTCGCGACCACCCTCGGCGTCCTCAATGTGATGCAGACGCACCTCGGACACTATCATGAGGGTCTCGAGGTCCTCCTCGATGCTCTCCAGTGTATGTCGTGCCGCGTCCGTAAGGTAGAGATCGAGCCTCGCCTCCAGCGGATTCGGTACCTCGCCCGCGTCCTTCGCTTCCTCAAGCGCTGCCATTGCTACGCGCCGGAGGTTCAACACCTCATCCCATCGCTCGGCGAGAGCATCGTCGGTCAGGTCCTCGTCCACCTCGGGCCAGTCTGCGAGTTGAACGCTCTCGGGCAGAACGCAATCGACCTCGTCGCGCATGTGCGACCAGAGTTCTTCAGCGGTGAAGGTAAGCACCGGCGCCATCATCTTTGCCAGCGCAACCAGTATCCGCCACAGCGCGGTCTGCGCGGATCTTCGAGCGGCCGAGTCCGGCAGATCCGTGTAAAGCCTGTCCTTGAGCACATTTAGATAAAACGCGCTCAGGTCGCGATCACATAGAGCATGCAGTTCGCGATAGACGATATGCAGGTCCCATTGCTCATAGGCCTCTGTAACGGTCTCGATCCGTCTCTGGAGCCGATCCAGAGCCCAGCGATCGATTTCGCGCAACTCCGAAACCTCTCGCATATCTTCTGACGGATCAAAGTCCTGCAGGTTCTGAAGCAGGAAGCGCGACGTGTTACGGATTCGCCGGTAAGCATCCGCCACCTGCTGGAATATGTCATCAGACAGCGCCATCTTCTGGCGGAAGTCTGCATAGGTGAACCAGAGTCGCAGAGCATCGGCGCCCCATTCCTCGTAGATCTCCGCGGGACTGATGATGTTTCCTTTGCTCTTTGACAGCTTGGAACCTGTCTCATCCACGAAAAAGCCGTGCCCAACCACGGTGCGGTAGGGCGCCGGGTCGCCCAGCGCCATCGCCACCCAGAGCGAAGTCTGGAACCAGCACTGGTACTGGTCATCCCCCTCCAGGTACAGATCGGCGGGGAACGATAGTTCGGGATGCGGGCGCAGTACGCAGTAATGCGAGCAGCCGGAGTCCACCCAGACCGACATGATGTCAGGCTCCTTGGTGAACTCGCCACCATCGCATTCCTCGGCGGAGCAGGTGGTTTCCTCGGGAAGGAGGTCGGCGGCCTCGCGCTCCCACCAGACGTCGGCACCTTGCTCCGCGACGAGGTTGCGGAGATGACTGATGGTCTCTTCAGTTATGAGTCGCTCGCCGCACTTCCCGCAGTAGAACACGGGGATCGGCACCCCCCACGTCCTTTGACGCGAGATGCACCAGTCCGGCCGTGAAGCGATCATTCCCGCGATGCGGCTCTCACCCCACCCGGGATTCCAGTGGACCGACTCGATCTCCTCCAGCGCTCGATCACGGAGCTTCTGGATGTCCATGAACCACTGCTGCGTGGCGCGGTAGATGACCGGAAGATGGCAACGCCAGCAGTGTGGGTACTCGTGCTCGACCGGAATCTCGCCAATGAGCGCCCCGGTTGTGCGCAGGAGAGCCTTAACCTCCTCGTTCGCCTGATCCGCCACCAGTCCCGCGAGGCCCTCGCCCGCCTCCTCGGTGTACCGCCCCAGGTCGTCCAGAGGGCTGATGACATCGAGATCGTAGTTGAGCGCGGTCTCGTAGTCCTCCAGACCGTGACCGGGCGCGGTATGCACCGCTCCTGTGCCGTCCTCCACTGTCACGTAGTCGGCCAGTACTACCTGCGATTCGCGCTCGTACATCGGATGGTTGGTTACAATGCCCGCCAGTTCGCTGCCGGAGAAGCGCGCGACCACATCGTAGTCTGAGATACCGCACTCTGCCATCGAGCGATCCAGCAATTCCTGCGCCAGAATGAAGCCGCCTTCGGCTGTCTGCACCAGGACGTATTCCGCGTCGTCCGCCAGAGCGATGGCGGTATTGCCCGGAATCGTCCAGGGCGTCGTGGTCCAGATGAGGAAACTGATTGGCCCGTCCGGAACTTCGTCCATCGGAAGCTGCGTGCTGTCGGCCAGCTCAAATGCCACATAGACCGCCGATGAAGTTCGAGTCTCGTACTCGATCTCATCCTCTGCCAGCGCGGTCTCACAGTGATAGCACCAATAGACTGGTCGCAGAGCCCGGTAGACCAGGCCCTCAAGCGCGATCTTACCGAAAGCCTCTATCTGCGCGGCCTGATACTCGGGGTCGAGCGTCAGATAGGGATTGGCCCAGTCTCCGCGGACACCGATGCGCTTGAACTGCTCCCGCTGAGTGTCAACATAGCCGAGAGCCAGTTCGCGGCAGAGACCTCGCCACTCGAGTATCGAGACCTCATGACGAAAGACGCCCTTTTCACGCTGCACACTCTGCTCGGTGGGCAGGCCCTGAGTGTCCCAGCCGGGCACGTAGGGGCAGTCGAAGCCGCGCATGGTGCGGTACTTGACGGTGATATCCTTCAGAATCTTGTTGAGCGCCTGACCGAGATGGATGTTCCCGTTCGCGTAGGGAGGGCCATCGTGGAGAATGTATTTCTCCGCGCCCTCGCGTAGTTCGCGTACGCGCCGGTAGATGTCCATCTCCTCCCACCGGCGCAGTATCTGCGGCTCGCGCTCGGGGAGATTTCCTCGCATGGGGAAACCGGTCTTCTGCAGATTGAGTGTGTCCTTGTAATCCATCTGATGACATCCCATCGTCTCGTCGAATCGGTCGAGTAGGTAGTGAAAGAGCCGCCGAGCCTCCGTTCAGATACGCCGGGAGACTCCGCGACCGCTCTGTCGGCAGGATCGACTCACATCAGGGCGGATAATATCACATTAGCGCCCCGACTATCAACCGCCTGCTTCGGTTCCCGCCCGTACCCCCCTTGACAGATCGTCGGTGAGCGGTTAGTATACAGCTACAACGTCGCGCGGTGGAGCAGTCTGGCAGCTCGCAAGGCTCATAACCTTGAGGTCGGAGGTTCGAATCCTCCCCGCGCTACCACAAAAATCTGATTCCCGAACTAACGTCGTTTTGGTTATGGGAATTTGCGCTATGACCCGCAGAATGCATGCATTCTGCGGGTTCTCTCTTTAACCGGGGCACTGTCAAGGACGGCCAGAGCGAGGTCATTCTCTCTGAGCCACTCTGCTTCATGTCGGCTCCGAAACATTCTGGATTGGCAGAACCGTCAAAATGATCTTCTGCCGATAGCTGAAGCTGAGAGGATTCGTACATGCGGTCCATCCCGGTCCATGGTGTTCGTTATGGGGTATGCGGATGCGCAAGGATGGCGAACGACGAGCGTGGTGGGGGGATCTTGCGATTCGTCTGATGAGATCCGATTGTAGACCAGAAGGAGCCTGCGGAAATGGCCCAGAACGAAGCAAACGCCCCGCCGGGAGGGGTAGCGAGGCGTCTGCGGAGTCGGATAAGCCCGGTTAAGGGCAGTTTAACTGACGAGGGATAATCGTCACAGGTTCATTCATCCAGCATCATTTCCACTTTGGTTCGCAGGCGCGTGATTGCCTGAGTGTGAATCTGACACACACGTGATTCTGTGACATCGAGTACCTCACCTATCTCCCGCAGTGTCAGTTCATCCTGATAGTAGAGTCCGATAACTATACGATCCCGATCGGGCAGATCGTCCACGGCGCGGGCTATCAGTTCCTTGAGGGCCTGCTGATCAACCACCTCGGCAGGATCTTCGCTCAGCGAGGAAGGCTCGATGGGCAGACCATCCTCGTCTATCTGTGCGGACTCGTCCCCCTCCATGAGTTCCTCGAGTGAGTTGACCGCCATCGAGGCGGTGGCGCTGAGCAACTCGTGATAATCGGAGGCGGAAAGCTGTAGCGAGTCGCGAATCTCCTCTTCGTTGGGCTGCCGGCCAAGCTGTCTCTGCAACTCTGCAACGGTTCCCTCCAGCTCTCTGTATCGTCTCCGGACGCTGCGTGGAGCCCAGTCGCGCGAGCGCAGAAGCTCCATTATCTCACCGCGGATTACGCTACTTGCATAGGTCGCGAACTTGACCCCACGGCCAGGCTCGAAGCGATCGGTGGCTTTGATCAGCCCGATGATACCTGCACTCTCGAGGTCCTCCTGTTCCACGCTCTCTGGAAGTCGTACGCTCACTCTGCCAACGATGTAACGCACCAGCCCCACGTGCTCGAGGATCAGCCTCTCTCGCTGCTCTTCGCTGAGCACCGGCGCTGCATGAGTGCATCGTTCTGCCGCCATCGCTTACCCCTCCGGTCATGCTGCGAACACACGAACGGTATTCACGCGAGCTGAGAAGCTTCGATCTTTGCCGCGTAATCAAGCTCCATGTCGGAAGCGAGATCCGTGGCCCTGACAGCCATCAGGTGTGGTCCGGCCCTGCGGCAAAGCGCCTGGAGGACGAGTAGACTTCGAGGCTCGGCGATCACCGCCAGCGGCTTTCCCCAGCCATGTTCGATGCCGATTGATCTGAGCAGGTGCGTCCACGCCGCCTCTCTCGTCGGCATCATCGCCGCAACCGTTCTTCCGTCCTCGCGAAGCGCTGCATCTGCAAGCTCTTCGTGCAAGTCATGTGCCATGGTGACTGCGCGAATGCGACCGCCTGCGGCCAGACGGCGGGAGAGAACGCCAGCGAGCGAAGGGCGCACTCGCAGGGCAATCTGCTCGGCATCCTCAGTCTCCGGCAGCGCTTCAACGATGCCCTCCAGTACGGAGGCCGGATCTTTGAGCGGGATCCCCTGTCGCAGCAACTGTCGGCAGACCCGCCGGAAGAGACTCTTCGTAACTCCCGCCTGTTCGGCGGTGGCGACCAGCGTTGGGTGCTGCCTGCGCAGGGTCCCGAGGAGCTTCGAGGCCCGCTCGAGGTCAAGGATCGCCGCGGCGTGTTTGCGCAGAGCATGGACCAACTCCTCCTTGAGCGCTTCCAGGGGGCTCATGAGGGTGAAGCCCATCTCCGCCAGTTCTGCTGCTTCAGGCGCAGAAACCCAGACGCCCCGGCGACCATCGGACAACTCACCGGGACTTCCCTGATCAGGGATTACTCCTGCATTGGGTGGAATGGCGAGAATGCCGCTGGAGCGCACAACACCGCGCTCGAGCCGCGCAGCTCGATGGACAATCGCGAACTCCGTGGCGCCGAGTTCCAGAGAGTCTCGCACTTCAATGGCGGGAATGGTCAAGCCGAGTTCCATCGACAGCGTGCGGCGAGCCGCAAGGAGCATCTCCATCAGATCTTCCGAATCCTCGGCGAGTTCTACCAGGCCCATTCCGAGTTCGAGTATCAGTTCAGGCGTGGACACCTGGCTCCCATCCTCCCTGTGCGCCGGGCCGGACGATCTGTCTGATTGAAACCGCAGTATGGCGAAAGCGGCAAGCGCGAGCAGAGCGCCGGCTCCCAGCGTTGGAAGCTTCGCGACCCCCGGAAAAAGGCCCAGCCCGACGAGGACCACGGCTGCGGCTGTGAGCGGAAGTGGGCCGGAGAGCATTTGAGTACCGACCTCCTTTATTAGCGGCGCACTGCTCGCGGAGCGCGACACCATGAGAGCCGCTCCGGCTCCCATCACAATTGCGGGGAGGAGAGTCAGGAGGCCCTGCCCGGTAATCAGCATTGCGTAACGAGAGAGAGCCTCCCCCGCTTCCATTCCTGCCCCGATCGCCTGCGCGATGCCTACGACTCCTGTGATCGCGACGATGACGAGGGCTGCGATCGCCTCACCTCGCAGCAGGCGACCCGCTCCGTCCATTGCGCCGTAGAAACTCGCCTCTGCCTCCAGCCGAAGCATCTGCTGCCTCGCTCCATCTGCCGACAGATGTCCGGCCGCAACGGCAGTGTCCAGACCCATCTGCTTGCCGGGCACCGCATCGAGGGCGAAGCGGGCAGCGACTTCGGCCATCCGTCCTACGCCGCCGGTGACCATGACGATGTGAACCACGCCGAGAACCACGAGCAGTCCGACAGCCACGATCGGATCCGCACCACCGGCCGCCACCCCGAGTGTAGCAACAAGTGTGCCTTCGCCCCCACCCATCAGGATCAGCCGACTCGCACTCACACACAGAACAATGCGCATCAGGCCGGTTAGTACCAGCACCGGCGGCATCGAGGTCAGCCGTAGTGGATCTGATGTGACCAGCGCAACGAGGAGCACCCCGGCTGCTGCACCGATGCTTAACGCAAGCAGAAGATCGAGCAGCACGGACGGCAGCGGCAGCAGCATCGCCAGTACCAGCAGAACCGCCATCGCCACACCGATGAGCGCCTGGTGTGCATTGATTCCGGCCGAGACCAGATCGCTCACCCGAAAGCTTTTGGAGGGAGTTCGCATGTCATCTACCTCGCCGTTTCTTCGCCCGTCTCTCGCGATAAGACGGATGGCCTTCTGTCTCTCGCAGTTCTTCCTCAAGCTCACGCCGGCTCATCCAGGCGGTTCGCCGCCAGGCGATGCGACCGAGCAGCGCATCGAGCAGGGCGACGCCGACCATCATCAGCAGCAGCGGCCAGCCGACCGCCTGCAGCAACTCCCCACCCGCCTGAAACAGGCTATCGGCATGCACCAGTACCGGGGCGGCGTTGAGGGTGCCACGGATCACCGCCGCCACGCCTGCTGCGACGAGCGCCACCATAAGAATGCCCCGCGTGAGCCTCAGACCATCGAAACTGCATTGATGCGGGGTCTGCGTCCCGCCTCCCGGCGTTCGGACAGATGCCTCGTTAGACGCTTTTCGTCTCTGCACAGTCTGCGCCAGCAGGCACACGAGAAGTGGAACCACGGTGATCAGAGAGATTGCCATAGCTCCTTGCAGTGCGCTCTGACGGGCCACCACAGAGGCGGTCGCGGGAGTCGCCGCCGCATCCAGGCCATCTCTTGCGATTCGCAGGCACCAGGATAATCCAATAGGAGCGAAGATACGCGTGAGCGTCATCATGACCACCAGCACCGCGGCCCCCACCAGCGCAGGGCTTGCCGGAGACACTCCCTCCGCCCACAGCCGCGCGAGCCTGCGCTCGGTCGGTGGATGGGGCCGTCGATCATCGCTCACCATCGGCTCACCTCGTTCCGGTCACCGTAGTTGAAGCAATTCCATTGCCAGCGTAATGGCACGCACCGCGCGCAGACCATGCTCGGCCACAACTGCACTCAACAGCGGAAGGCAGGCAATCAAGCCCAACAGGCCGCTGGTCCAGCGCACCGCCGGTGCTGCCTCTGTGAGTCCGAGGCCGGGAACAATGCGGTCAAAGGCCGCAAGTGCCACCTCTGCCGCGTAGATGGCGGCCAAAACCGGAGCGGCGACTGCGACGCCCGTCATCAGCATTATGCCTGCTAATTCGCCGATCTCAGCAAACCCGCCGAGCGACCATACTGATCCCACCGGGACTGTCGTCATGCTCTCCGCAAGCGCTGCAAGCATCCAGTGATGTCCATTCATCGCCACAAAGCCGACGGCCGCAAGCAGATAGACGAGGCCGGTTAGGGGGCCTCGACCCTGAGCCCTTGATGTACGCGAACTCGCTTCGAGCACGGCATCGAGAAGCTGACCCGCTACGAGAAACGCCCAGAAGACAAGCGCCGCCGCAAAGCCCATCGTCACGCCCAGCGCCGCCTCTCGCAAGAGCATTATCAGATAACTCAGCAACGATGCGTCGGTGAGGTCCGGGGTAGTCGCTGCCACAGGTGTCAACGCGACCGCAAGCACACCCGCAAGACCGAGGCGTAGCGCAAGCGGAAACTGCCGGACATTGATCGGCGGCACCACCGCCAGCAATCCGCCACATCGGGCGAAGACGGGACCGATCATCTGGGCCCATGCGATCTCAGACACCACGACTGCTCCTCGTGTCCATCATCAGTATCGGCACCCCTGTGCCCAACTTGATTCCTCGGGCGGATTCACGGCAACATATGCGGAATGCTCGTCCAGAGATCCAACCAGAAGCCTCCCACCAGAGCGATGATCCAGCGCCCGAAGATCAGTAGCGCTCCGCCCGCCGCCAGGAGCCTCGGCACAACCGACAGCGTCGGATCGCTCTGTCGCATGGCGGACTGTATCCCCGCGATGGCGAGGCCTGCGGCTACTGCTCCCCCAAGCATGGGTAGTGCGGCACAGAGCGCCAGCACGAGCGCCCGCCTGGCGAGTTCGAAGAGAACGGTCGCTTCGATTACGACCACCTCCCTGTACTACTTATACGATGGTCGAGACGAGGGCTTCCGTCAGTAACGCCCAGCCGTCCACCATCACGAAGAGGAGTATCTTGAACGGTAGTGACAGCAGCGGTGCAGGCAGTGACAGCATGCCGATCGACGCAAGCGTGCTCGCAACCACGAGATCGATGATGACGAAGGGCAGGAAGATGATGAAGCCGATCAGGAATGCTGCACGGAGTTCGCTGATCGCGAATGCGGGCGCGAGCAGGCTCAGGGGTGCCTCTTCTGCCACGGTTACGGGTTCGTACTCGGTAAGCGTCGCCATTAGCGTGAGATCGGCGGGCCGCACCTGTCCGCCCATGAACAGCCGCAGCGGCTTCTCAGACTGCTCGACCGCCTCCGCCAGAGTGCTCTCTCCATCCAGCAGGGGGAGTACGGCCTCCTCGTAGATCGGCTGCAGCGTTGTGATCATGCTCACAACGGTGAGGAGTATCGCCAGGCCGATCAGTACGTAGGTGGGTGGGATCTCCTGTGCGCCGATCCCTGCGCGGAGGAAGAGCAGTACGACTATGATGCGCGCGAAGGAGGTCAGCACCGCCAGCAGCGCCGGCACCAGCGCGACCGAGGCGAAGAGCAGCACCAGCCTGACGAAGCCTTCATCCTCGCCGCTCAGATCGACGCAGGCGACCTCCTGTTGCGCGGACACCGACACGCAAGATGACAGCAGCCACGCGAAGCCTGTGCCCGCGCGCGATATCCCCCTACTGCTCCCCATCATCACCAGTTCCCCCCGATTCTCCAAGCTCCGCCACTCGCGCAATCTGACCGCTCGCAGCCCCTATCACGATTCGGCGCCCATCGATCTCCACGAGGTAGAGCCAGCGATCGCCGCCGAGATGCTTCGTCTGAACGACGCGCATCGGGCCCTCCCCGTCCTCGGCAAACCGTCGGCTGTCCAGTCGCCTCAGCCCGAAGTACACGAGGTATATGATGCCCACCACGACCGCGAGGCTCAGCAGCGCCTGCCCCAGCAAGACCGCGAGCCCCGGACCATCACCAACTGCGCGCTGCGCCGACGCGACCGCAGGCGACAGCATTAGGAACAGCACGCAAACAGACGTCCTCACTGTTCGCCGCCTGACGATGCTGCGATCTGAGTAATGCGCACACCCATCTCATCGTTGACCGAAACAAGCTCACCCAGCGCGACCACGCGATCGCCCACCAGCACCTCGACCGGATCATCAAGTCGCTGTTCGAGCGTTATCACCGCGTCCTGCGAGAGCCCCAGCAGTTCGCCCACCGTCAGCGAAACCCTGCCGATTCTGACCGACACGGGCAGCGCCACCTCGCTCAGCGCCGCCAGAGAGTCCGCTTCCAGTGGAAGAAGCGGACCTGATGCATAGCTGATTCCTGTGTCATGCTCAGATGTCATCATCTGTTCCCCACTCATTGATCGCCTCCGTTTGGTCTGCGGTCTCTTTCCCCCGTATTCGGATTGCTCTGGATGTTGACTTTCCGCCGGGCCTTCCGACGGCCAGTCTCCTACCCTCAAGGCACAACTCGGCTTCCACGTCCCTCTTCCGTCCCAGCAGCAACACGTCACCTGCCTCCACGCCAAGCAGCTCTCTCATCGGCAGAGCGGGTCCTCCGATCATCGCTTCCATCCTTACCGTGCCACGCAGCAGTGCTTGCGGTGTATCCGCCAGGGTGACGCGGCCGCCGTCTTCCTCCCGTGATGTAGCAAGCTCCTTTGGGAAGACAACGAGTCCCGCGCGTTCTTCATCCGCTGCCGCCCATGTGAGTTGGCCGATCACCATATCGCCTTCCCTCGCCAATCGCTGTATGGCGCCCCTGCGACGAACTGTCTTATCCTGCACTCCCGCCGACAGCACCTGCACGATCCCATGCACCGCCTTCCTCGCCCAGAGATCGAGGATGGCGAGATCGGTCGCCGTCAGCTTTCGCTTCGGCCCCTCAGCAGGCGCCCCGAGTGTGAGGTTCACCAGTGCCCCACAAAGCGCCGGAGGCAGCGCCAGCGCAACACCCGCCTCGCTCGCACAGTACTCGACCGCCGCGTCGAGCGCCGGCAACGCATGCACACCCTCCACCGTTATCAGCTGCTCGAGGCACAGTCCTGTTTCCACTGTGCCGTCCCACGCTTCTACCGCGTCCGACAGCCGCGAAAGCAGGCGCTCCTGCTCGGGCGCAGTCAGTTCATCGACCGATGGCGGCAGATAGCGCTCCACGTCGCTGCCGGATTCTATCAGCACTCGATCAGACCTCCTGACGCATCACACGCAGGCGTCCGTGTTGATCGACGTCCGCCTGAGCGATTGCCAGCTTTCGTCTTCTCTCCTCAGTCTTCCTGACACGAAGGAGCCTCTCTACGGCAAGCCGATCCTGTCCGGCGGACGTGAGAGCGTCCTTCTCCCCATTGAGCCTCTCGCGCTCGGCTTGCGCCTGCTCACGCAGCCTCTCTGCGCTGCATCGCAGGCGTTGCCGGTAACGCTGCAATACTGCGAGATGCTTCGCGTTTTCGTTACGAACTGTCCGCGGCTGCAACCTAGCCAGCGTGATCTCAAGCTCCTCAAGCTGTCGCTCGTACTCTCGTGCGGCCTCTCGAGCGGCCTGCACACGCAGGCGACAGTTCTCCTCCACGGTCTGGCGATGTTCGAACAACCGCTCGAGTCGATCCTGTCCGTCAGCCATTCTCTTCGCCCCCCATCATCTCGGCAAGCCAGTTCACGCACTCATTCGGATCTGTGCGATCATCCGGCTCCTGTCGTAAGAACTCGCGCATAGCACCAAGCGAATCCAGTGCCTGATCGACCAGTGGATTCGCACCCTTCTCATAAGCACCGATGCTGATCAGGTCCTGTGCATCCTCGTAAGCAGAAAGCAACCGGCGGAAGCGAGCTGCACTCTCGCGGTGCTCGGCCGTGACCACCTCGCGCATCAACCGCGATACGCTCTGTGTCACCGAGATCGCCGGATAGTGGTTGCGGTTCGCGAGCTCTCGCGAGAGTACTATATGGCCGTCCAGTGTCGCTCTCGCAGCATCAGCCACCGGCTCATTCATGTCATCCGCTTCGATCAGTACCGTATAAAGACCCGTGATAGTGCCTCGCTCGCCCGGTCCCGCTCGCTCCAGAAGTTCGGGCAGCATCGTGAATACCGATGATGGGTGCCCGCGGGTGGTCGGCACCTCGCCGGATGCAAGGCCGACTTCGCGTTGAGCCCGGGCCAGACGGGTCAGGGAATCCATCAGGAGCAGTACATCCATACCTCGATCCCGGAAGTACTCAGCGACCGCTGTTGCGGTAAGCCCGGCCTTGAGCCGCGCCAGAGGTGGCTCATCCGAGGTGGCGACTACAACCACGCATCGCTCCAGCGCGTCGCCGATGTAATCCCGCACGAACTGCAGAACCTCACGTCCACGCTCTCCCACCAGGGCAATAACCGTGACGTCCGCCGTCGTATTGCGCGCCATCATTCCCAACAGGATGCTCTTGCCCACTCCTGCTCCGGCGAAGATGCCCATCCTCTGGCCCTTTGCGCAGGTGAGAAGACCATCCACCGCCCGCACTCCGACCCAGAGCGGCTCCGAGACCATCTGCCGCCTCATTGCGCTCGGCGGATCTGCTCTCGTCGGTCGCCTTTCAACCGCACCGAGCGTCCCGCGGTCATCCAGCGGCCTCCCGGTAGCATCAATCACTCTCCCGAGCAAAGCCTCGCCGACCGGTACGCACATATCGCGCCCGAGGGCGATGACGCGCGCCCCCGGCTCGATCTCATCTGCTCGACCCACCGGCAGCAGCAGCACACCGTCCTCGCGAAAGCCGCATACCTGAGCCTGTACGGGCGCATGATCCGGTCCGCGCGATACGCTACACATTTCCCCGATGCGCGAGGCGGGCCCGCGGGCCCGGATAGTGAGCCCCGTCACCTCAGACACCGTACCGCACCGCCGCAGGCACGACGCCTCTCGAGCCGCAGTCAGCAATCGCTCCACCCATTGAGGGGCAGCAGAATCAGACCGGGAATCGGCGCTCATCTCGTGCCCCCTTCATCTGAACGATGAGATCCAGGCGCCTCCAACAGACTCCTCTGCATCTCCTCGAACTGCGTCTGCAATCTCGCGTCAACGATTCCCCGATCGCTCTCTACTACACAGCCCCCCGCTTCAATCGAGCCATCCGGGACTATCTCGAGCGCCTCGGCTTCGTCCGGTGCCGAAACTATCTCCCAGAGCGTCTCCTCGAGCGTCTGCGCATCGAGCGGGTGAACTCTAACCCGTACCGTGGAGGCCGCAGTCACCTGCTCGAGCGCAGCTTCCACCATGCGGGTTACCATCCCCGGATCGGTGCGAAGCTCTCTCTGCACGATGCGCTTTGCGATCTCGATCGCTATTCGTGCCACATGGGGCTGCAACTCGTCGAGCAACTCGCGGCGGTGGCGCGAAAAGCCGCTGAGCATCGCCTGTACGAGTCTGCGCACGCGTTGCACCTGTTCGGAATCGCCCTCGACGTGCGAGACAGCGGGCAGCGTCTCCTCCGGTTCCGTCATGGGTGGCATCTCGGAAGCCGGTTCGGCGTCTGTACCGAGGCGCAGTACCTCGACGCCCCTGCGCTCGATCTCCTCTCGCTTTATCACGCGCTCTGAATCGCTCATCCACTCACCAACTTCGCGCGTAATGCGTTTTCGAGAGCGTCAATGGTCTCCTCTGACGAAAGTCGCTGAAGCACCGGCAGTTCAGTCAGATCACAGCAATCCCTCAATCTCGCGGCCTCATCTTCCGGTGCAAGCTGGATGACCGCGGCCACCACCGCCGGCCGCTCGGCCTCGAGCATCCTGCGCAGATCATCATCGGAAAGGTGGCGGAGGAATGAGAAGGGACCGGATGGCTCAGGGAAATGCTCAGAGTCTTCGCGGTTACGTCGTTTCACCAGGACCAGAGCGGCAACGATGCCTGCCCCCCCGATACCTGTAGCAAGCATATACGCGCCTTGCATCGATACCTGACGTCGAGGGGAGGAAGTGGTGTTGGTGGGTGAGACGTGAGCCAGATCAACCGGATTTCCGTCGGCGTAGAGCTTCGTTCCAGTCGTATCTATGATGGTGAGGTTCGGGTCAGTGAGGCCGGGAACCGCCCGGATGATGAACGCGGCGACATTGCTCACCCAGTCGCGTGATGGCGGAGGTCGGTCAAGCTCAATCTTCACAGCCGCAGTTCGCGATGCCGGTTGAGGGAGGTCGGGATCAGTGGTGATGATAACGCGGGCCCGCTCGACCCCGTCGAGTCCGGACAGAGTTGCTTCAACACCACGGGCTGCATCCTGATCGATGTGAGCCGCAGTCCCGGGAAGAGGTCCGGAGAGTATCTCCGCAATCCCGCGGGGGCGCTGCTCACGATTGTTGTCAAGGGCGGACACGGGACAGATTGAGAGCGCGACAAGAATCGCGACGCCCGCTGCTAATGTCTCGTTGCTGTAAGGCCACAGGCAGAGTCTGCGAGGATGCATCGATAGCCCCCCCCGGGATCCACCTCACCGCCACCTCATGACTTATGGCCGGTCTGGGCCCATATTCCTCGGGGTTGCCACCATGACCTCCTTCATCGAACAAAAATAATGAAGAAGGTCCAAAAAAGGCGGTCGAGCCGCCGATGGAGGCGGCTCGACCGCAACACGCTCCGCCCGTAGTGGGGGGTGTGATGCAGACTTCAACCTGGCGGGGCGCGCGGCCCGATTTACGATCAGCCCGGGTGACTGATAGAGGAGGCATCCACTGGTTCGTAATCAGACCGCAAATACTGCTTCGATGTGATAGTTTGTTGCAGGCTAACGGGCCAAACCTATACAAACCTTATGTCTGCACACTGATAGTATAGTCGGGATGACGGCCCAAGTCAACCCCGACAGCGATTCATTGTAGGAGCAAAGTGATAATGTCGGGTTGGGGCAAAGTAGAAATGTCCTCCCGCTGCGGGTGATGTCCTGCGGTGTGGCGAAGAGGAGGTCATGAAGATCACAATGAGTCGTAAAGAGCGAGATCGATTGGTCGCAACTCCCGCCTGAACTCAGCCCAGCAAATGCCCAACAGACCACGCCTGGCGATATCTCGGCGGGTGTCCGCGACGGCGCGGCAGACTCCGAGGCGCTGGCGGATCAGTTCAACGAAATAACCGGCAGGTGAGGCGCGGAGGTCTGCCAGCGCTCGCCAAAGCCTCACGGACGAAGCGCTCTTGGTATGCAATCGGTGTGGCCGCCGGTCCCCCTACTCCCTTGGCCAGCCGAGTTTCCACCGGGGGCGGCGGCGGAATGGCTGATTGAAGGTATTCGTCAGCTTCCCCTGCTCCTCCAGATGCACCATGCAGGCGCGGAGACAGCCGCGCGCCCCCTCAAGCGCTCGTCCGTACTCGTAGGTCTCAGGCACCTTGTAACTCTGCGGCCTTCGTGTGCGCGGGTCCGCCTGGAAACCCTCGCGGTCTTCCTCGGTCACCATGAACGGATTGTACTCCTCGCTCCCGCCTGAGAAGTAGGTCCCGCACTTCGCCTCATCGAGTTCGCCCCACTCAAGCTCATGCCCCGCGACGGTCAGCTTCACCGACTCGTCGGCGCTCAGCGCATTGCCCGTACAGTCGCGCACGCACCCCATGCAGCGGTCGCAAAGCTGCGGCCCGGAGTAGATCTCGTCGGGCTCCAACGGTAGATCGGTGAGGATGCAGGCGAGGCGCTGGCGCGGGCCGAACT
>PXBW01000020.1 GCA_003566775.1 candidate division WS1 bacterium | reverse complement strand
GGTTCATCGACGCCTACAACGAAAATGCCGCACCCTTTGAGTGGAAGAAACGAACCGTGACACCAGGACAACTCAAAGAAAAGCTCGCTTAATTATGCAGGTAAGCACTAGGCCGAATTGTCGCAATCAGAGCCGTTGACGCGGGGTAGATAACACAGGAGCAGGCGGCACAGCAGCCTGGCATCAGCGGCCCGCATGTGCGGCGGGAGGTGAGACCCAGACTGATGGAGAAGGCAAATGCCACTAAAGACTTCGCACTCACGGAGGTACCCCGACGCATGGCTGCCAGAGACGCAAACGATGATGCTTCCGACTGGGGCGGGATGGACCCGCGTAACCAACTGAACGATCTCACCAACAAGGAATGGCTAAAGCTCACGAAGTCAGTGTGGTACAGCAACCCCGGTCCGCGCGATGAACTGAAGAGCCAGCACCCGGCGACCTTCGGCGAGAGGGACATCGAGCAAGTGATCTCACTGTTCACAAAGGAGGGCGAGACCGTCCTCGACCCATTCCTCGGTTCGGGCTCGACACTCATCGCCTGCACTGCGACCGGGCGCCGGGGCATCGGCATAGAACTGGTACCGCGCTGGATCGATGTCGCGCGCGAAAGGCTCGCGAAGCAGTCTGGACCGGCTGGTCAGCCTGACCTGTTCTCTACGGAAGACATGTGGGAGATCATCGAGGGCGACAGTTCGCAGGTGCTGAAAGAGTTCGAAGACGCTTCGGTGGACCTGGTCGTGACCAGTCCCCCCTACTGGAATATCCTCGCGAAGGAGGGTGGGGCCAAGACCGGCAACGAACGCGCGCACCTGCCAACAAAGTACAGCGAGCGCGAAGATGACCTCGGCAATGTCTCCGACTACGACGAGTTTCTGGCGTTCCTCAGCGGAATCTGGCGTGAATGCAATCGGGTGTTGCGCCCCGGCCGTTACATGGTCGTTGTGGTATCTGATTTCCGGCAGAGAGAGCGCTACTATCTCTATCACGCGGACATCGCGCGCTCGATCGAGGAGATCGGCATGGTCCTGAAGGGCACCACGGTGCTGGTGCAGGACAACAAGGGTCTATACGCCTACGGCATCCCGTGGGCGTACGTACCCAACGTTCACCATCAGATCATGCTGATTCTGCAAAAGCCGAAGGAGGATTGACAGGATCGGCGGGCGAGCCGATGAAGCTGGTCGGGCACGAGACCGCTCATGAGAGCTTGTGATGACAGGCCGTGCAACCATTCGGTCACCCGCGGGTTTCCAGTTCGGTCGAACTACACCCCGAGTCCGATGGCAGTCACCCCTCCTGCGCCAGCATATTGTTGATGCTTCCCCGCATTCAAACCGCAAGATCGAGCGTAATTGCCGGGGCCAGAAGCCCTCCTGCCTCTCTGCAGGCTGCACAGGCGCCCGCGTCGCCGGTACCCGTGGGCGTGTGTGATGACGCCCGGAGTCTGCAACAACGGAAAGCAGGAGCCACCTGATCGCGTGTTCGTGCGAGGGCCCGGCAAAGATACTCACTTCCCGATATATACCTCATCGAGTCGGAACTCATCCCGAGCACCGACCTCGGCGCCGCCATCAACCGCAAGATCCCCGATATCGAGCGCCTGGATTACCTGTACGTCCGGGTATATTGTGCGGATGTCGCGGACGTCGAAGCTAATCTCGTGCCATTCCCCATCGTCGATCAACAGGTGTGGAAATGGCGCGTCGGGCAGCGGACCCCTTCCACGCGACTCCTCGGCGTCCTCGGGCGCAGGGTCATGCCCAAGAACGTCGGATGTGCCGGCAAAGTAGTAGCGGCGCGAGTCCTGCGCCGGATCCATGTCCCACAGTGTGTGCCAGGCCGATGGGAAGGGCCGCACGAAGATCGCGATCGGTGTCCCGGGGCGTATCTGATAGCGTATGCGCACGCGCGGGTACTCGTCGATGTCCCAGCCTCGTGGTCGGATGAAGGCGGGGAGCACCCACGGTGCATCGCCTCGCGGGAAGATGCGCACACATGCCTCTCCACTCTCCTCATCCAGCACCTGCCGGTGTGAGGAGGAACCAGTGGCTCTACGGCCACGGTAAAGCTGCCAGTACGCGAACCAGTCTGCGTCATCGGCGTCGAAAGTGCTGTGAATCAGAACATCGTCTGATGGCGCCGGTTCAGCGTTGACATAGCCGACCCCTACATGCTGATAACCATCCGCATCCGTGACCCGCACGCGGACACCATAATCACGCGCCTCTGCATAGCGATGAGGCACGGTCTCCCCATGAGCGAGGGTTCCGTCGCCGAGATGCCACTCATACTCGAACGGTGGTGTCAGACCGCGAACGACAGCCTGCAGCGTGACAGTATCGCCGGCCTCGATTCGGGCCCGGTCTGCGATCACCTGGACGCTGGCGCGCACGTCATCGGCGTGTTCGATGATGCCAATATCCGGCGCCGCTCCCGACCACGGAAATGAGACGGGCGCGCCCGATGCCCACTGCAGTTCCCGGTCCAACTGCAGGAATCCCGCTTCAGGGTCCGCCTCGATCACGCGTGCCCGGTTGTCCGGGTTCCCCACCGCGATCAGGTCGCCCTGCTCACCCTCGATTCCGTGGCCATCGTAGAACGAATGGGCGTCCTCGACCGGCAGCACATCGCCGGCGCCCGCGGTCCGCGTGACGGTCAGCGGGGCCGCGCCATCGCGTAGTGGGCTGTCCTCCGCGAGTGAGAAATCCAACCGCGTCGGATCAGCGAACTGTGGGGCTATCTCCAGGTTGCCCACAAAGACGTCGTCATCGGCCGGACCGGTCTGCAAGGTCACAGACGCGTCCGCTTCCCACTCGATATCCCGGTCAAGGTGCAGTATCTGCCGATCACCATCAACACCTACGACTGCCGCGAGCCTCTCCAGTTCGCCGACAGTGATAGCGTTCGCGCCTGCTCCCTCCGCGTTCAGACGCCCGAATATCGACGCATCGGCAACCGGCAGGTTACTGCCGCTGCCCGTGGTAATCGTATGGGTGACGGGCTGTTCGAACTGATTCAACCAGCCCTCACGCTCCTGGACAGATGCGAGGCTCAGTGGCGTCCTGCCGTACAGCATAAGAGACTCCGAATCTTCCTCGCCGGAATAAACCACGTTGCGCAGGAGTCGAAACGCGGGAGCCTCCCGGAACGAGGTGGCCTCCCCGCCTCCGGTCAGCCACAGTTGGGTACCGGATCCATAGGGATCATTGCGATCGAATATGTTGTTCTGCAGGATCATGTCTTCGAAGTTGCTGTACGCCGTGGCCATGTACAGACTCACGCTGTGGTTCGAGTGGAAAACGTTGTGGTACGTCCGGTTGTGGGCATGCGGGACTCGGGAGGAACCCTGGTACTGCCAGGCGAGCCCACAGGCATCGAATGTAGTGTTGAAGCGAAGGATGAGCCGCTCGCCGAGAATCTGGTTGCGCGAGCCAGCGGCGCGCCCGCCGTTGAACTGATTCGCGAATATGTTCCCTTCAACGAGTATCTGGCTGCAGTCGTCCGGACCGATGGAGAAGTTCCGCGCCCAGCCCGCATGAAACACGTTTCCTCGCACCACGGCCTGTTGCGTGCTTCTAAGTCCTCCCGGACCGTGCCCCGTGCGGCCGAATGAGTTGCCTTCCATGAGCACTCTGGATGAATGGACCACCCCGAACAGATCGGACGCGCGAGTCTCGCGCGCCAACTCGTTATCGAGTACGCGTACCTGCTCCGAACTCTCGACCCATAAGCTTCGAAAGACATGACCTCCAGAGAAGGCGCAGTCGGCGACGGTGATGTGTGAACTGTCAACGATCCGGGCCCAGCCTCCCTCGCCTCCGCTTTCGGCTGTGTCATGCACCTCGAAACCGCGCACCTCAATGTGAGATCGATCGGCTATCTCGATCCTTGCGCCGCCTGCAACCGACTGCATCCCACTCGTTCCTACAGTCAACTCCCCCGGTGCGTGGCCGACCAGGCGTGCCGTGCGTCGTTCGTAGGCGCGGAATATGATGGGCGCGTCCTCCGTCCCGCTGTTTCTCGGCACCAAGCGCCCGGAATACTCCCCGGGCAGGAAGATCACGGTGTCTCCCGCAGTGGCCATCTCGCCGGCATGCTCGGGCGTGCGCCACGGTTGGTCACGCGTACCCCGATTCGCGTCATCACCCTCGGGTGAGACATAATACGCAGCCTGCCCGTCATCCGCCCACACGATCTCGCGCACAGCACCCGGGCTGAGCACGGTCAGCAACGCGCCCAGGAGCACCAGCCATAACGAATGCTTCGCACTCATGCTCTGTGCCTCCTTCTCCATGCGATCTCTATCCTGGATAATCCTTCCAGCAGGAGGAAACCTGCAGCAGGAGCCGTGAAATAGCATCTTGGCGGTCCACACCGCCGCCAAACAATGCGCCACTCAAAAGCATTTCTCCTTCACACAAACCGCGAGTTGAGTACCATATCCGGCGGTGGCCTCATCAATCATGGCGCAAGATTGCCACGGCTCCAGGACGCGGTCGGTTGTGGTCCATATTGATGACGCCAACAGATCCTCGAGCGTTCAACCGCCTCATACCATCTCAGATCATCCTCTAATATTTCTTTGGCGCTTCTCCAGGATCCTGGACTCATACCCAACAGCACTGCACGTAACCGTCCCGGCCCGTCTCGTTGCCAGTTCGTCGCGTGCAAGCTATACTATGCTTGCTTCATGTTGATCCCGTCCGCCACCGGGCAAATCTCAACTGATGTACCGTGCCGAATCATCCCCTGCATTTCCCGCGCTCCCTTGTTCGATCTGGGAATCAGCAATGGAGCTTCTACCGGAGGCCGATGCTATGACCGGAGACGCCGACAACACTGACCCGTGGACGCAACTGACCTGGAACGATCTCGAGCATTGGCTCGGGGCGAAGATTCTTGGTCGCAGCCAGTCCTACCAGCGCCGCGGAAAGGTCATTGCGCTCGCCCGGACCGAAGAGCGCACCCTCACCGCCCTCGTCAGCGGCACCGAAATATATCACACGCGTGTGAAGCTTGATTCCCATGAACCGACACCGGGGTTGTCATACACGTGCACCTGTCCTTACTGGGCGCCCTGCAAACACGCCGGTGCGTTAGTCCTCTCATATGTTGAGAAAGTCCGCCAGGAAGAGGAGATCCCCGCGGAGCTCTCGGGCACCGCCGACAGCCTCCGTGATGCTGTGCCCGAAGAAGAGGACGAGCAGTTGAGCGCCACCACCCTCTCTGGGACAGAGCGGGAACGACTGAGGGCCGACTATCTCGACGGGATGTCGCGTGATGAACTGGTTGGCCTGATCGATGACCTCACTGCCGCCAGTAGCGAGGCCCGCGAACTGTTGCTGAGCCGAGCGCTGCTCAGCCGCGGCGCGACGGTGCAGATCACCCGGGCGGCCCGCGAGGAGTTGCAGCGCGCCACAAATGAGCCGGATTGGCACAGCGATGAGTGGGATAGCCCCGACTACCACAGACTGAAGAGCCCTGCTGGAAAAGCTGCTTGAGGCGGGTGAGGCCGACAGCGTGGTAGAGTTGGGAGCCGAGTTGCTTGAGCGTGGCACCGTCCGGGCAAGTATGATGGGCGACGAAGCCGACACTGCATGGGCCATCTCCGATTGTCTGGAGCCGGTCTATGAGGCCCTCGAAGCATCCTCTCTCTCACCCGCGGAGCGGTTGATGTGGCTGATTGACCGGAGGCTGGAAGATTCGCATGATCTTCTCATGAGCGCGGAAGACAACTGCGACGTGTGGGAGGCTGACCCGGAGGCCTGGAGCCAGGTCGCCGATGAACTGCTGCAGCGGCTGGATGATCACGTACCGAGAGAAGAACACAGTTGGTCGCAAGACTATGAGCGAGACCGCCTGAGTGATTGGATACTCACCGCGCTCGAAGAGGCCGGGCGCGAGGCGGATATGCTGACACTCGCTTTGCGGGAAGCGCCGCAGACCGGCAGCTACGAGCGTGCGGTCCTGCTCCTCCGTCGCGCCGGACGTGAGACCGAGGCGCGTGCACTGGCCGAGGAGGGACTCCGGAATATGAGTGCCTTACCAGGCTACGCACGCCGCCTCAAGCGGCTTCTGCGCGAAATGGCGGTCGAGGAGGGACACGAGCTGCTCCCCG
>PXBW01000112.1 GCA_003566775.1 candidate division WS1 bacterium | reverse complement strand
GGGATGCATCCTCCGGAGGAGCCGCCGATCTGCACAGCCTTGAACTGCCGTCCGTCGGGCACTCCGCCGCCTATCTCCTCCACGATCTCGCGGATTGTGATACCCATTGGCACCTCGACCAAGCCGCCACGCTTGACCTTGCCCGCCAGTGCGAACACCTTCGTGCCCTTGCTTCGCTCGGTGCCCATCGAGGCGAAACGCTCCGCGCCCTCGCGGATGATCCACGGCACGACCGCCCAGGTTTCCGTGTTGTTGATCAGGGTCGGCTTGCCCCACAGGCCTTGCGTGGCGGGGTAGGGAGGCCGCAGGCGCGGGTTCCCACGCTTGCCTTCTATTGAGGCCACCAGCGCGCTCTCCTCGCCGCAGACGAACGCCCCGGCGCCCTCGCGAATGCTCATACGAAGGTCGAAGCCGCTGTCGAGTATGTTTTCGCCAAGATAACCGCGCTCGCGACAGATGCCGATCGCCTTCCAGATGCGTTCTATCGCCAGCGGATACTCCGTCCGAATGTACAGTAGTCCGTCGTGAATGCCCGCCGCGTACGCCCCGATGGTCATGCCCTCAAGCACTCGGAATGGGTATGACTCCAGTATCATGCGGTCCATGAATGCGCCCGGATCACCCTCATCACCGTTGCATATGACGTACTTGACATCGCCCTCGGCCTGGCTCACAAGCTGCCACTTCAGTCCAGTGGGAAAACCTGCACCGCCCCGACCGCGCAATCCCGACACCTTGATCTCTTCGATGATGTCCTCCGGCTGCATCCGCAGCGCTCGTTCGAGCGCACTGAAGCCGCCGCCGTCGATGTACGCGTCGAGATCCAGCGGGTCGAGTACTCCGCCATGCTCGGTCGCGATATGCACCTGTCGGCCGAGGAACTCGGAGATAGGCGCGTCGCGTACGTGCAGAGGGTAGCGATTCATCGGCTTCCACGCACGATCATCGAGAACGCGATCAAGGGTGGAGGTCACTGCAGCCCTAATTCTGCGCAGTCCACGCGGCGTAAAGTGCTTTCGTACTATCGTTTCCGCCTCGGCAGGTTGCACGGTGGTGTACATCTTCGGCTCTTCACCCGGCAGTGCAATCTCCACCAGCGGCTCGAAGTCGGACATTCCGACACATCCCACCGGCTTGACCACTGCGGGCACTCCGAGCTTGCGCACAGCCTCCTGCATAGCCTCCAGTACATTCTGGCTTCCGCCCGCGACACAGCATGATGCCATCCCGATGCGAATCTCCGCAAGACCGTCAATCTGTTCATTGACTGGCTTCGGCGCAGGGGCGTTTAGGCCCCGGCGAACGAGTTCGACAAAATCGTCGATTGCCTCAACCACAGAATCCGTCGTGAGATGGCCGTAGGTAACCCCGTCGATGTGCATCACGGGTGCCAGCGAGCAGCAGCCCAGACACGCCACCTCATCCACCGTGAACCCTCCCTCGGGATCCGTGTCGTCGCCATCGGGAATACCGAGATAGCGGCGAATCGCGTCAGTAACCCGCGGCGCGCCCTTCACGTGGCAGGCGGTTCCGTGGCAGATCGAGATAATATGCTCGCCCACCGGGCGATGGCGGAACTGCGCGTAGAACGTCGAGACGCCCTCGATCTGTGCCGGGGTGATCTTGGTAATCGCGCAGACACGTCGCAGCGCCTCCGACGGCAGATAGCCGTACTGCTTCTGCACTCGGTGCAGGATAGGAACGACCGCCTCGGGATGACGGCCTGTCTCCTCCACAATGCGGTCGATGTGTTCGAGATTGAAATGTTGTTCGGATCCGCTGTCGGTGATCAGATATTACCATCTCTCAGAACCCGTCTCCGGGTCAACATTTCTCTGCTGCTTTGTCGAGGCCGCCTGCAGGAGTTCATCCTCGCCACCTGGAGAGCGATGAGAGCACAACCGACGCGGCGGGGCGCCGGACATTATCCGTGCTCATCGCCTGCTCGCCATCGGTCGCGTCACCGTCCCGATCGGTTACGAAGATGCGGTAGAGGTTGCTCTTGCCGCGGATGAATATACTGCCATCAACAAACGCGGGCGAGCAATCGCTCGGCTCGCCGAGCTTAGCACTGCTGATCTGCTCGAACTCGCTTCCAGTGGCGAAGACGTGCATCACACCATCGCGGTCCATCACGTAGAGGTGATCGCCCACGATCGTCGGCGAAGAGTAATACGTCCCATCGGGAAGGTCCTCTTCCCAGAGAAGCTCGCCGTCTTCGAGCCTGAAGCAACTCAGCAGTCCGAAGCTTGCCACCACGTAAACATGCGTCCCGTCGCTGACCGGACTGGCCGTGTCCGGCATCACGCCGGGGCTCATCCACGCAATATGCGTTTCCGTGATGTCACCCTCACCGTCGGGACGGATCGCTATGAGGTCGGTCCCGTCGTTACAGACGATGACGAAACCTCCCGCGAAAAGCGGTGATGGGCCCACATCACCAAAGAGCACGTCCGCCCGCCAGATCTCTGAGCCATCCTCCGGATCGTAAGCGATCACCCAGGGGTCGGCGGCGGTGATGACCTGCGGACCTGTCTCACGCTCGATTACGATTGGGCTGCTCCACGAATTCGGTACGTCGCGCTCCGTCTCCCACACGCGTGTGCCGTCTTCCACGTCCAGCGCCACGATCCGCGAAAGCCCGTCTTCAGCCCCCGCCTCGTCGAGCTGAAGTATCAGCATATCCTGGTACAACACCGGCGAGGAGGCGTGCCCGTACATGTTCTCGAGAGGGCCCTCTGCGCGCGTCCACAGCTCGTTACCCTCGAAGTCGAAGGCCGCGATGTCGCCGTTGGCGAAAACCGCGAACACGCGCTCCCCGTCGGTCGCCATCGTCGGCGCCGCGTACCCGGTGTCGGGATAGACCTCCGGCGGCTCATCGTCAACGCTTAACTCGTTCTCCACCGTGCGCGCCCAGAGCATCGTTCCGCGCTCAGCGTCGTACGCGCATACCTGGCGGGTACTATCGTCGGCGCCCGTGACGAAGACACGATTACCCCACACGATCGGTGAGGAGTTGCCCGGCAGGGGCACGGGAGCCTTCCAGGCGATGTTCTCGTCGGCCTCGCCGTCCCACGCTCGCGGGTACTCGCCCTTCGCCGCCATGCCCGCACCGCGCGGGCCACGGAAGCGCGCCCAGTAACGCATGTACTGCTCGTCGGGATCGGATGGCTCGACTGTAAGCTCTTCGGCTCCCGGTTCCCCCGCCGGTCCCGGTGGTCCGGGCGGCCCCGGAGGTCCCTCGGGTCCGGCAGGCCCGGCGGGCCCTCTCGCGCCTGCGGGGCCGCGTGCTCCCGACGGTCCGGGAGGTCCGGGCTCACCCGGCTCCCCAGGGGGGCCCGCCTCACCTGGCGCGCCGGGAGGGCCCTGTGGGCCCTCAGGGCCGATCAGCGCCTGCCGCTCGGCCTCCGCCTCGGCGGCCCGGTCGGCAGCCTCTGCTGCCATGACGTACTCAGCCACGGCATCGTGGCGCGAGAGCACCGCCAGTGTCACGAGCAGGCCGCCAAGCACAAGCCCCATGACCACCACCGACCTGCGCGCCATCGCGGTGGCGAGAATCGGCGCCTCAGGAGCGGAAGAATTCGGCTCCGGCCCCGTGTCGGCGTATCCGGCGGCCAGATGCAACGATATCAGAAGCACCGCAATCCCGCCCAGCAGCAGGAAGATGCCCTGAATCGCGAAGCGGCGGCTGCGGAAGTAGTCCTCGCGCAGTCGCCGATCCATCGCACGGAGCATAGAGAGTTGCTCGACGGAGGGCTCACCCGGCTGTCGGTTGATCTCGGCCCGGAGTTGCTCTATGCGTGTGGGGGCCGACGGGTCAGCGCTGCGCGCGCGTATCAGGTTGGCGAGCATCAGCGCGAACACCATCGCGCAGAACACGGCCGCCACCAGCGCGACTCGCGTCGCGATCAGGTAGCGGATATCGGCCGCTGAACTCTCCTGCTCGCTGCTCGCGGCGTCGGCGACATCATCCATCTCGTCTGCTGTGTACTCGCTCATTTCTCATCTCGCGTGTTGTCGACCGACCTCTTCGACCTGCCTCGCTTGTTCTCGAGGGGGCATGACGAAAAGCAGCGCGCGCATGACACGCATGCCGCCGGGTCGATCTCATAGTGCTCGCGACTGCGGCGCAGGGAGACGGCTATGAGTTGTCCCACCACAATGAGGCCTATGAAGCCCCCCAGCACGGTGCTGCCGATTTCGAACCGTCTCGTTATGCCCGCGGCCTCTCGATAGAGTTCTCCAACCGGCTCTCCCCTTTCATAGAACGCTTCAGACTGCTCAGTAGTGCCCTCAACGATCCCCTGCTGCTCCGCGAATACCCGGGCCGCAGTCTGAACTGTCTGATTCGTGCCGGCAAGATAGTCGCTGCCGAGGTATCCGAGGAATGCCCCGAGGCCGATTGCGACCGGGAACGCGATTACGATCGCGGCAAGCGTCCAACGGCCGGTGCTCGGAGGCTTCGAGCGCTCTTCAACCGTCGGTGGACGAATTGCGTTGTATGGGCAGGCGTCCGCGCAGAGGTGGCAGTTGATGCAGTCATCCCCCGCCAGCCTCACCCGCCAGGCCGACAGAGGAGCCAGCAACCGGAAGATCGCCGCAAGGGGACACAGGAAGCGGCAGTAAGGGCGGCCGACGAAAGCGCCGATCAACAGAACCACCCCACCCGCTATCAACACGTGAGTGAACCCACCGAGGCGGAAGAAGGCTATGTACGGATCGTAGCGGCAGATCAGAAAGCCCGAGTCATTCCATGCGAATAGCACCGCCAGGCCCAGAAAGACGAATGGTATCAGTCCGAGGCTGCGCTCCAGCCAGATCGGCACTTTCACGGGTTTGATCACGAGAGTCTCCTGCAAAGCCCCCAGCGGACAGACCGCGGCGCAGAATACCCTGCCGAACAGCAGCGCGAAGAGAAGTGGAAGCAGGAAGAACAGACCGACACTGACCGGCAATACGTAGTCAGTACCCAGCGCGAGGGCTACGTTTTGCACCGCGCCGACCGTGCAAACACAGCCGACTCGGTAGAAGCCGAAGTAAGCCACGGCAAAGACGGTCAGGACGAAGACCTCGAGACGCGAACGCCGTACTATCGCCAGCCACGCGGCGAGGCCCAGTGTAAGTACCAGCACCACGACATCGATCCACTCAAATGCCGGCGGGCGCGGCATCGGTGTCGCGATACGGTGGAACTGATAGTCGAAGCTGAACTCGGGGGTCGGAAACCTTCCCGCCGCGAGTGTAAGCGCAGGAAGCAGTGTCGCCAGAATCACAAACGCCCAGAGAATCACACGTCTCATAGGAGGTCAACACCCAGCATATCCAGCAGATCATCAGCGTCTTCGGCGTCATCGGAGGCCGCAGGAGGCGCCTCAGGTTCGATGAACTCGTCCAACTCTTCCGGATGTATCTCGTCGCCAGCGGATGGCGCGAACTCATCAGGTGCAATGTGATCCGGTTCCGGCGCGGGAGCGGGTCGCGCGGGCTCAGGTCCTGGTGAGGGGCGTCTCGGCTCCACCGTCTCCTCCTCTTCTTCCTCCAGCCTCTCGCTACGCAGGATGTAAGGATCATCAGAGGGTACTCTGACGAAGGCATCAGCAGGACAATGGACCGCGATCGCACACTCATTGCAGTTGACACAGCGGTCGTGCCGGACCTGCATTGAGAGCGATCCATTACCGTACTGCCGGCAGCCCTCGACGCAGATCGCGCAGCCGATGCACTTCGGCTCATCGATCAAATACTCGTAGTACGGCTCTTCGATGAAGTTTCTAACTATGGCGTCAGTCGGACAGCGCAGGTTCTCTGCAGTCTCGGTGTCACCCGGGCGTTGCTCAGCGAAGTAGCCGAAGCACAGATCACAGAAACCACACATCGGCACTTCATGCACTACCTTGACCGCCGAAGGGGTGAGTACACACGCGGTTGCGCAGTTGCCACATGCGACACAGCGGTCGGGATCGATCTGCCACACGAGATCGTCCGAGCCTCCCCGGGCAGCCAAGGCCCCGACCGTACCGGCAACCGCGACGCCGCAGACGGCCCGGAGTCCGGATCGCAGAAAGTGCCTTCGATCCATCTTCGCGTCATCCGACATCTTCAATCGGACTTATCCTTCGGGGTGGTCTCGCCGTCAGCGGTCTTATCGGGACGCCGTTGCACACGAGCGATCTCCGCCTCGGGAAGATCGCAGGAACTGAGACTCGGGCAGCCGCGGCAGCCGCCATCTGCCCAGCAGGGACTACCCGACTTCGTCATCAGAAGTCCGGTGCCGCCAAGCAGTAGAAGCCCCGCCGCGCCACGTGCCAGTCCCCTGAAGAAGTCTCGTCGATCGCTCATTCGTTAGTAGCCTCCTGTCCATCGAACTGCTCGCCGAATTGCTGTTCGACGTCTTCGCCGAAGTCCTCGTCGATCCGCTCCTCGTAGATCTGAACGACGCCACGTTGCGGATCGAGGACTGCGATCCGCGCCTGCGAGTCGGCGCTGACTCCTATGCCCTCGACCGACCCCGAGAAGCCATCCGGTGGTATTACCACCGATAGAAACTCTCCCTCGGCAGAGTAGACCTTTACCCGGGGGATGCCTTTCTCCGCCGTCACCAATCTGCCGTCAGGCAGCAAGGCAAAGTCCGTCGGATTGCAGCATCCGCTGAAGCCGTCCAGATCGTTGCTGCTGCGGCCGAAGGATGACAGAAGTGCGCCATCATCCGAGGAATGCCTCTGCAATGAGCGCCTTCCCGGATTATTGAGCCAGACATCTCCGCCGCTGTCAACTGCTACCTCAAGATGCGGACTCGGAACTGATAGTGCGGGGATATGGCGCTCGGGATCCGATGACCCTATCTCCCAGTTGATCCAACCCCCGTGACCATAGGAGGTCAACTTGCGGTTGCCGGCGTCGGCTACATAGACCGCATCGCTGCTTAGCGCCACTCCTGTGATCCACGTGCGCCCCCCGTGCGGCGCGATCTCAAGAGCGCTCGCTCCATCGGCTGCCAATACTGTGACGTGTCCCCTGTAGCCGACGGCCATCATCCCGTATCCGACGGCTATGCACGTCGGCGTGTTCTCAACCGAGATCTCTCGGACAAACCGTCCCTCGAGATCGAAGACCCGAACCGAGTGATCCCCGGCAACATAGAGCGCGTCCGCCTGGTCGACGAAGATGGCAGTTGCATTCTCAAACTCCGGATCGATCTCCGCGACCATGTCCCAGGTCAGATACTCGTCGGGAACATAACTGCTCTCGACCCTTGCGGCTGCAGTCTCGCCGTGTGCGCGCACAGTCTGCTCGATAATCTCCTGGCGCTGGCGACAGCCTGCAAGCACCATGATGAGCACCCCGGCGAGGGCGGCAGCGTATCCAGACGCAGAAGCCCGCACCTCAGTCGGGTGTATCACGGCTTCCTCACATCCAGAGCGATCATGTTGTCGCGATCGCGCAGCACCAGCGTTCCGTCCGCGAGTGCCATCGGTGCCCACGCGTCCGGGCCGGGCAGCACCTTCGCCCGTGCCAGCTCGTTGTACCCCGAGGTAGTGGCCTCCGCCATCACCAGGGTGCCGTCGTCGCTCAGAACGTAGAGCTTGCCGTCTGCGAGCAGATAGGGGCCGAGGCCGAAACGCGCCGTGTGCCCGCTCGACCATACGCGCTCGCCTTCCAGGTTCAGACAGACGAGTTGACGGTCAATCGCGACACCATAGAGGTGATTCTGGTGCAGAATCGGAGTATGCTGGTGTGAGCCAAATACTCTCTGAGGCACCTTCCACACCTGTGTCGGATTCCCGCCTCTCGTCGAAAGGAGCATGCTGCCGGCACCGTATCCACCGGTGAGGAAGATGCGATCGTCGCCCGTCGGAACCGGGGTTGGAATGTTCGCGGTATCAACCGTCCAGCGTGAGTACTTCCACGCGACGCTGCCGTCCACTGAGGATACTCCCACAACCCCGCCACTGGCGGGATAGACATACTGCCTGGAATTGCCAATCCGTGCCGGCATGATCGAAGCGTGTGTCATGTCCCACCCATCCGGGTTGGGCGTCTCCCACTCAACGGAGCCGGTGGCGAGGTCGATCGCGATCATCAGCGCCCGACCGCCGGGAGCGATAATGGCTTTGCCGTCTTCAATCAGAGGACACTGTCCGGCGTACCATCTGGGGATGCTGGTGCCATAGGCCTGGCGCAGATCTACCCTCCAGAGCACTTCACCACTATCGGCGCGCGCGCAGGTTACGTGTCCCATCGGTCCGAGCGAGACCACATAGCCATCGGCCACTGCCGGAACGGTCCGCGAGATTCCGTGATTGTCCCTTATGTCAACAGCGTAGCTGTATCGCCAGATCTCACGGCCATCGGCGAGCGACAGGCAACGCAGGACGTCTTCACGAGAGTCCCGATCGTAGTCCAGCACGTAAACGCGTCCGTTGTCTATTGCCGCGCCGCCGTGTCCGGGCCCAAGCATCTCAATCTCCCAGAGTTTGCGCGGGCCGTCCTGCGGCCAGCTTGAGGCAAGTCCTGTCTCACCACGGGCCTGTCCATCGCGGCGGCCGCCGCGGAAGGCCGGCCAGGCACCGCCATTGCCTCTCGGCTGCCGGGCGCGCGTCGCAGGGGCAGCCTCGGCTCGATCGTCCGGCTCGGGCGCTATGATCTCTATCTCCGCCGGCTCATCCGGGGCCTCGTTGTCGTCCGGCTGCTCCAGGTCTTCGGCGCCCTCTTCGGGCACAACCGCGGTGTCATCGATCACGGTCATGTCACCGGCACGCGGTTGCACATCGACCTCCCGCCTGTCCCCCAGCAGCCAGAGACCGAGCAGTAATGCTCCTACCAGTGCTACCGCCGGAGGGATCGCCACGGAGAGTATATGAACTCTCCGATCATTCTGCGAGGGCGCTGGCGGAGATTGAGGCCCGACGGCCTCCTCGGCATCTTCTGTGCCCTGGACTGTCGAGGGGACACGGTCGTGCGGCAGTCGTCCATCGCCATCGTTACTGCTGTTACCCATCGTCCGCCTCTTGCAACTTCAATGTGCTGCATGCTGGCATAGTATTGCTCTGCAGTAATCCCGTCAAGCCCCGCGATTCGGGATTCGTGATACCGTTCGCATCATCCCCCAATGCAGTAACGAAAGCGGGGGGTAATACGTTCATGCTTCCGGTGAGCATTATGCCCGCAGCCGCGTCTCGCGATTGCTTCGATCAACCGTGGACTCGCTGTGGGCTCCACACAGTCCTGATGCGCTATGCAGCCATTTTGCCCGGAATCCCAGCCGAGCATTCGTAATTCGCCGTGACAGGCATCAGCACTTGCTCCCGCAACTGAGAATCGCTCAGCTTGACAAGTCGGCGGCGTGGGACTTATACTTCGGGCACTGCTTCGCCAGTCGATCCGGGCTGGCGGTGCTGTGATTATGCGATATGACATCCGCAACCAACTGGTTACACGTGACGGCCAGGTCACAGTCGAGATCGACGCGCCTGCTCCACCAGGCACGGACGCGGAATTCGCCGGAAACGTGACCGGCAGGATAACGCTCCGGAATGTGGGGGGAGAGATCGCGGCATGGGGGAGACTTCAGGCCACCGTCCTGATGAAGTGCGCTCGTTGTCTCGAAGTGCACGAGGTGCCGCTCAGTTTTGACTTCACCGAGAGCTGCGCGTTCGAACAGATAGATGAGCCCCTGGCTTACACGCAGATTGCCGATGATGAGGAGCCGTCGACGATCCCGATTCTCGATGGAGAGGTCGTTGATCTGAGCGAGCTTGTTCGGCAGTTGCTGGTGCTGCACGTCCCGGCACGGTCGGTATGCAGGGCTGATTGCCCGGGACTTTGTTCGCACTGTGGCGCCAGGCTCGCATCATCATCGTGTGAGTGCGAGCAGGAGACAATCGATCCGCGTCTGGCACCCCTGCGTAAGTTGCTTCAATGACGATTCCGAGGCAGTCGGTCTTGCCCTTAACGGAGAAAGAGGTGCATCATGGCTCTACCGAAGCGAAGACATTCGAAAGCCCGCAAGCGCAAGAAGCGAACGCACCAGGGGGTAGTGGTTCCTTCAATCACACACTGCCCGCAGTGTGATGCCCCGGTGCTCGCACACAATGCGTGTGGCAAGTGCGGTCATTACAAGGGGCGCAAGATCGACCACACGATCAGTGAAGAGGAAGAGCGCCGCGAGTGACCCTGGCGGCGGACCTGCGTGGATGGTGTTCGTGCCATTCGTTCTTATCCCGGTCGCTGAGTAGATCACGGCGTTTTGTCCTATCCTGAGACCATGCGAATTGCCGTAGACGCGATGGGAGGCGATTTCGCCCCCGAGCAGATAGTTGCCGGCTCCCTGCTGGCGGCCGATGAGCTGGATGCGGATCTCAGTCTCGTTGGGCGGCCAGCGGCGATCAGGCCGTACGTGGACGAACGCGCACGGCTCAACGGGCGAATTGAGATCGTCGCGGCCACGGACGTTATTGCGATGGACGAGAGTCCGCGAGCGGCGGTGAGAGGCAGGGATGACAGTTCAGTCGCGCGTGCGATCGCGATGGTTGCAGAGGGAACTGCAAAGGCAGTGGTCTCCGCAGGCAATTCGGGTGCTTTCATGGCGCTGGCGACCACACGTCTGGGTAGAATCCCCGGCGTCAAGCGACCGGCAATCACGGTGATGATGCCGAATCCCGATGGCGGTCATCGGCTGCTCCTTGACGCGGGAGCCAATGCCGACTGCCGACCGGAACACCTGCGCGATTTCGGTCTGATGGGCTCGATCTACGCCGAACACGCTCTTGAGATGCAGAACCCTCGCGTGAGCCTTCTCAGCATCGGTCATGAGAAGGGTAAGGGAAACGAGCTTACAAAGGCGGCCCATGAACTCCTCGCACAGACGGGCCTCAACTTCATCGGCAACGTTGAGGGTGGCGACATATTCACCGACAGCTGTGATGTCGTTGTCTGTGATGGCTTCACAGGAAACGTCGTTCTGAAGACCAGCGAGGGCGTCGGCAGCGCGATTGCTCATCAGATACGCGAGGTCGTCTCGGAAAGCAACTCTTTCAGTGAGGCGGAGCCGCTGTTTCAGGCTGCACTCGAGACCGTAACCAGGCGTTTCGACTACTCCGAATACGGGGGCGCGTTGCTGCTCGGAGTCAATGGGGTCAGTATCGTGGGTCACGGCTGCTCCGACGCCAACGCAATGCGCAACGCGATTCGCTTCGCCTTTCGCGCGGCACGCAGCGATCTTGTGGAGCATATCTCAGCGGCCTTTGCCGAACACGCGAGCAATGACGCCTGAGTTGACAGACAGATCGACCGGATCACGCGCACCGACGGCGGTGGACATGGAGCAGCGGGGATGCTGCCTGAACTCTGAAGAAGCGCGACACCAGAATACGATCGATGAACTTACGGCCGGCGCGAGCTTTGCGCCGGCGGGATTATGCGAGAGGGTGTTTCGTCCCTGATGTCTCTGAAGCCTGCCGTCATAGCGGGAATCGGTTCTTACGTGCCTGAGCGGGTCCTGAGTAACGAGGATCTGGAGCAGATAGTTGATACCACCGACGAATGGATCGTCAGCCACACCGGCATAAAGGAGCGGCGCATCGCTTCGGACGACCAGGCAACCTCTGATCTCGCGATCGAGGCATCCCGTGCTGCACTCGAAGACGCGGGGATGTCCGCCGATGACCTCGATTTTGTGCTTTGTCCGACGGTAACTCCCGATCATCTCTTCCCCTCGACCGCCAACCTGGTGCAGGCGGGCCTCGGGGCGCATAATGACATGGCGGCGTTTGATCTGCTCAGTGGATGCACCGGGTTCGTTTATGGCCTACATGTCGCACGGCAGTTCATAGCCACCGGCGAGATGGAGGCGGTGCTGGTAGTCGCCTCCGAGAAGCTGACCTCGATCACCGACTGGACCGACCGCAGCACCTGTGTGCTTTTCGGAGATGGCGCGGGCGCGGCGATCGTGACGGCAGGGGAGGGCGAGCCCTCAGAGAAGGGCCTCATCGGCTTCGTGGTAGAGTCTTACGGGGAGCACGGACACCTCCTCGACGTTCCCGCAGGCGGATCCCGAAGGCCGCTGGACGCGGAGGGACTGGCCAACCATGAGAACTGCCTGCACATGAATGGGCCGGAGGTCTTCAAACTGGCCGTTCGCGGCGTGCCGGAGGTTGCAGAGAAGGCAATCGCCAGGGCCGGGATGACCAACAGTGACATCGACTGGGTGATCATGCATCAGGCGAATCTGCGGATCATCGACGCCGCCGCGCGGAGACTCGATATTCCTGATGAGCGGATGATCGTCAACGTGCAGAAGTTCGGTAATACCTCCGGCGCTTCGACGGCGATTGCACTTGACGAAGCGTATCGCGACGGCCGTCTGCAGCCGGGAGACAATATACTTCTCGTCGGATTCGGCGCAGGATTCAGCCTCGGCGCCGGTGTCTTACGCTGGGGACTGTAGCAGGCCACCTTTGGAAGAAAGTGCAGGGAGGGAAAGCCCTTGGATTTCTCACTGACAGAAGATCAAACGATGATCGTTGACCTGGTGAAGCAGATCGGGGAGGATGTGCTCGCGCCACAGGCCTCTGAGATCGCTGAGAGAGGCGAGTTTCCGGAGGAAAACATCGAGCTTCTTCGGGAGATGGACCTCTTCGGCATCCCGGTCCCTGAGGAATACGGTGGCCTCGACATGGGCTTTCTCACCTGGGGACTGGTCGGTGAACTGCTCAGCTACTACTGCTCGACCACCGGCTCAATCTTCGGCGCGCACATGCTCGCTCAGTATCCGATCATGGCTCACGGGACCGATGAGCAGAAGCAGAAGTACCTCGTCCCGATGACCACTGGCGAGCATATCGGTGCCTTCGGGTTGACGGAGCCAAACGCGGGCTCCGACGCCGGTGCCGTCTCCACGAAGGCTGAACTGCGCGGAGACAGGTACGCCCTGAACGGCACGAAGGTCTTCATCTCCAATGCGGGCCCGGCGCAGACTTACGTAATCCTGGCAAATCTCGATCCTGAGAAGGGAACCCGGGGACTGACCGCGTTCATCGTCGAAAAGGGAACACCCGGCTTCGAATTCGGCAAGGACGAGAAGAAGATGGGCTGGGATGCTCTGCCGAACTGCGAGTTGATCTTCCGAGACTGCGAAGTCCCGGTCGAGAACGTGCTATATCGGCCCGGGCGTGGCTTCCGTGTCGCAATGGACACGCTTGGTGTCGGGCGCCTGGGGATGGCGGTTGGAGCGGTAGGACTGGCACAGGCCGCCTTTGACGCCGCGATTCTCTATGCGCAACAGCGTGAGCAGTTCGGAAAGAAGATCGCTGAGTTCCAGGCGATTCAGTTCAAGCTCGCGGATATGGCCACTGAGATCGAGCTTTCACGACTGATGTACCAGAAGGCCGCATGGCTCAAGGACGAGGATGAGGCGTTCGAGAAAGAGGCGGCGATGGCCAAAGTGTACTCCTCGGAGATGGTGTCGCGCGTCACCTCCGAGGCAGTACAGATCCACGGCGGTGTCGGTTACACGCGCGAGTTCCCGGTCGAGCGCTATATGCGCGAGGCGAAGCTGTTTGAGATCGTCGAGGGGACATCAGAGATTCAACGCGGAATCATCGCGAACCGATTGCTGCGTGAGAACCGCATCTAAGCGGGGAACGGGGGAACATAACACGGACAATCGGACGAAGAAAACAAAGCGGCAGACAGGGAGGGGTGGCCGCAGAACGGCAGCCGTTTTCGGAGGTGGAGCAATTAGATGAACATAATGGTATGCGTCAAGCAGATTCCGGATACATCAGAGGTCAAGATCGATCCCGAGACCAACACGATCGTACGCGAGGGTGTGCCGTCGGTAATCAACCCGGCCGATGAGCATGCGATTGAGGCCGCTGTGCATTTGGTTGAGGAGCATGGTGGGAAGGTCACGGTCATGACAATGGGGCCACCCCAGGCGGAGGATGTCCTGCGTCAGGGCCTGGCGATGGGCGCCGACGAGGCGATTCTGGTCTCTGACCGATGCTTCGCCGCTTCAGACACGCTGGCGACCTCTTACGTGCTGGCCAACGCGATCACGCACAACAACAACTTCGATCTTGTGCTTACGGGCAAGCAGGCACTCGACGGCGACACGGCTCAGGTGCCGCCGGGAATCGCCGAGCACCTCGGCATACCGCAGGTGACGTCCGCAATTGGGATCGAAGTGGAAGAGGACAGACTCCGAGTCAAGCGCCTGCTGGAAGAGGAGTTCGAGACAGTGGAAGTACCTATGCCTGTGCTGATCTCCTGCTCGAGTCAGATCAACGAGCCGCGGAGGCCTGGGATCAAGGCGAAGCTTATGGCGAAGAGGAAGGAGATCAAAGTATGGGACCATCACTCCATCGAGGTGGAGTCCTGCCTGTGCGGTATCGAGGGATCGCCGACGCGGGTGGTGAGAGTCTTCGCCCCGACGTTTGAGACCGACGGAGAGCGCTTTGAAGGAGAGGCGTCGGACTGTGCGCTCGCCGTAGTGAATCGACTCGTCGAGAGCAAGATAATATAGACCCATTTCCCAGGAGCGTTGGGGAGCTGTAAGATGGCGTTACGTGTCGAAGACAACAAGTGCATCGGCTGCGAGGTATGTGTGCACGCGTGTCCCTATCAGGCGATCGAGATGGTCGACGAAAGGGCCACTTTGAATGAAGCGTGCATCCTCTGTGGAGCGTGTGCATATGCCTGCCCAACCGGTGCGATCGTGTTAGACAGGGGAGACAGCGACGTGGACATCACGCAGTACGAAGGTATCTGGGTGGTGGGGGAGGTCACATCTGAGGGCACAATGGCGATGGTGACCGCCGAGCTAATTGGCGAGGGTGGCAGACTGGCGGCGGAAATCGATACCGATCTGTCCGTGGTGCTCATGGGAGATGACATAAGGCATACCGCGGAACAGGCCGCGGGCTATGGTGCAGATCGCGTCTTCGTGGTCGATCACCCCGCTCTCGCGCGGTATAGGACCGAGCCATTCACCCGCGTGATGGCGGACCTCATAGAGGAACATAAGCCCGAGATAGTTCTTGCCGGAGCGACGAGCATGGGGCGCGATCTCGCGGCACGACTCGCTGCGCGCTTGAAAGTGGGCATGACCGCCGACTGTATCGAACTGAGGATCGATCCGGAAACACGAATGCTGGAGCAGACCCGGCCGGCCTTCGGTGGTAATCTGCTCGCGACGATTCTGTGCGAGCAGACGCGCCCGCAGATGGCGTCGGTGCGGCCTAATACGATGGGACTTCCGAGCTTTGATGAGAGCCGTGAGGCCGAGGTTATAGAGGTGCCGGTGGAGATCGAGGAAGGGTCGATCACCACGAAGATCCTCGAAGTAGTAAGGGATGAGAGCAGGTCAGCCCGAAAACTGGTGGAAGCGGACATAATCGTGGGAGGCGGGCGCGGCTTCGCGGATAAGCAGCAGCTCTCTCTGCTGGACGAGCTTGCGGAGCAACTCGGTGCCGCCGTGGGCTTCTCGCGTGCCCTCGTCGATCAGGGCTGGGTGTCAAGCACTCAGCAGATAGGGCAGTCGGGGAAGATCGTCCATCCGAAGCTCTACATCGCGTGTGGCATCTCGGGTGCGATCCAGCACGTTGCGGGAATCACCGGCTCAGATTGCATAGTTGCAATTAACAAGGACCCGGATGCGCCGATCTTCGAAGTTGCACATTATGGGGTGGTAGGCGACGTGGCACAGGTGTTGCCCGCGATGACTGAAGCAATCAAGGCGCGACGGGGGGAATGACCGTGATTGCATATCTCTTTCCAGGCCAGAACTCCCACTTCATCGGAATGGGCCGCGAACTCTACGAAGCCGGTGGACCAGCGAAGCTTGTCTTCGAGGTGGCGGAGAGTGCGCTCGGCGCCGAGTTACTGTCAGTAATGTTCGAGGGGCCCGAGGATGATCTCACCCGAACTGAGAATCAGCAGCCAGCGATTATGACGCACTCTCTGGCGGCGCTCAGCGCTCTGCGCGAGACGGCTTTGACGCCGGATTACGTGGCCGGGCATAGCCTCGGTGAGTACTCTGCAGTGACATGTGCGGGGTGTCTCGGGCTGGAAGAGGCGCTTGAACTGGTCAGCTTCCGCGGCAATCTGATGGCACGCGCCGGAGACGAAGCCCCCGGCTCAATGGCCGCCGTTCTCGGTCTCGATGCAGAGGAAGTTGCGACTGTGGTTGAAGAGGCGGGAGAGGTCGGTACCATCGTCGTCGCGAACTATAACTCTCCCGGTCAGGTAATCATATCTGGCGAAGAAGGGGCGCTTGAGCGAGCCGGGATTCTTGCTGAAGAAGCCGGAGCAAAGCGCGTGATCGCTCTCGATGTCAGCGGAGCATTCCATTCACCGCTGATGGCTTCGGCGGTGGGGCCGCTGACCGAGCGGCTTGAGCAGACTGAGTTTGCGCCGGCCTCCCCCCCGGTGCTCTCGAATGTCGATGCCCGGCCGCACACAGATCCGGCCGAGATATGCGATTGTCTCGTTGAGCAGATGACGTCGAGCGTTCTCTGGGAGCAGAGTGTGCGCTGGATGGTGGAACAGGGCGTCGATACCTTCGTGGAGATAGGGCCCGGGAGGGTGCTGAGCGGGCTTGTCCGCAGAGTAGACCGGAGCCTGGTGGCGCATACCGTGAGCACTCCGGCGGACGTCGAATCGGTTGCAGCAGAGCTTGCCTGAGAGTGCACCGGGTTGACAGCAGATCAGCGGCGAAAACGTTGCGCGGGCAAGCTTGCCTGCGTTGAGGAAAACAGCGGGAGGGTTTGTGTTGCAGCTTCAGGATCAGGTGGCAATCATCACCGGAGCGGGTGGCGGTATCGGCGAGCGGATCGCCGTGAAGTGGGCGGAAGCCGGAGCGCATATCGTCGTCAACGACGTGGTGGAGGAAGCCGCTGCGGCAGTGGCTGAGCAGGTACGAGAATATGGAGTAGACGCCTTCGTCGACACCTCGGACATAACCGATGCCGAACAGGTTCAGTCCATGGTTGACGAGGTCATGGAGCGTTTCGGACGGATAGACATATTGGTCAACAACGCAGGCATCACTCGCGACGGTCTGCTTGTGCGTATGGATGAGGATCAGTGGGATCTCGTACTTGAGGTTAATCTCAAAGGCGCGTTCCTGTGCACCAGAGCTGTGTGCCGCCCCATGATGAAGGCGCGACAGGGGCGTATCATCAACATGTCCTCGGTATCCGGCGTCGGTGGGAATGCGGGGCAGGCGAACTACTCGGCATCGAAGGGCGGTCTGATCTCGCTCACCAAGACTACGGCCCAGGAGCTTGCGGGCCGCAATGTTACGTGCAACGCTCTCGCACCAGGATTCATCGAGACCGCAATGACGGAGCAGCTTCCTGAGGAGCAACGTAGCGCGTGGCTTGAGCGCATACCGCTCGCTCGTGCGGGAAGCGCAGATGACGTTGCAGAGGCAGTGCTGTTCCTGGCCGGGCCGGGGGCTTCTTACATAACCGGTCAGGTCATCAACATAGACGGCGGTTTGATCATGTAGCACGACGCCCGCGTGGGCGTCTGGAAAGCCTATCCGGTCGCAGCAAAGATGCGGTCGGTCCAAGACACGAACGGAGATGAGACAACGATGGCATTGTTCGAGCAGGTCAAGGAAGTAATCGTACAGGAACTGGCGGTTCCCGAGAGTTGGGTAACGGAGTCAGCAACTTTTGAGGGCGACTTGAAGGCGGATTCGCTGGACGTCGTCGAACTGGTCATGGCTCTCGAAGACGAGTTTGATGTTGACATCCCCGAGGATGACGCACAGAGCATCCAGACGGTCGGAGATGCGGTGCGCTACCTCGAGGAGAAGACGGGCTGAGGCGTGCACTGCGCGCGCTTGCGGGGTGTAGAACGACGACCGGCGGTCGTCAACTGCAGCGGCTGGCCGCCGGTCGAATTCTCGATGTATCATGGGTGAGGGCCTGAACCGATGAACGGACGCGTAGTGATCACGGGAATGTCCACGCTCTCCGCACTTGGGCGGGGCATAGATGTTCTGTGGGACGCCTGTCTTGAGGGAAGGACCGGCATCGGTCCGATCAGGCGCTTCGACGCATCGGAGTACAGAGTGCAGATCGCGGCCGAGATCGCCGACGATTTCGATCCCACGGATCGCATCGATCGGAAACTGATGAAACGGTCAGACCGTTTTGCCCAGTTCGCCTGCTGGACGTGTGACGTAGCCCTTGAGGCAGCGAACCTGGCTGTTGATGACGACAATCGCCATCAGATCGGTGTTCAGATAGGCTCAGGGATCGGAGGCATGGAGACGTGGGAGGAGCAGTTTGAGCGGCTCCTCGAACGAGGGCCGGGGCGCGTGTCCCCCTTCCTGATTCCGATGCTCATCATTGACATGGCCTCTGGATTGATGTCGATTCATTGCGGCGCTATGGGGCCCAACACGGCTGTGGTAACCGCGTGCGCCTCCGGGAGTCATGCGATCGGCGCGTGCGTGGATATGATCAAGGTGGGCCGCGCGAAAGCATTCATAACCGGCGGCGCAGAGGCGGGAGTGACCAGGAGTTCGCTGGCAGGCTTCTGCTCTGCGGGCGCGCTTTCACCGCGCAACGATGAGCCTGCGCTCGCCTGCCGCCCATTCGACAGGGATCGAGAGGGCTTCGTTCTCGGCGAGGGAGCAACCGGAATGATTGTGGAGGAGCTTGAATTCGCGCTCGAGCGCGATGCTCCGATCCTCGCGGAGATAGTCGGCGTCGGTCTAAGCGGTGACGCTCACCACGTAACCGAACCGCTGATCGATGGCGCCGTAATGGCCATGCAGGCCGCGCTCGATGATGCCGGGCTGAATCCTGAGGACATTGATTACATCAATGCACACGCCCCCGGTACCCCCGCTGGAGATGTGTGTGAGGCGGCATCGATCGCTGCCGTGTTCGGGGATCATGCGGCTGACATACCAGTGTCCTCCACCAAACCCGTGCATGGACACATGCTGGGTGCGACCGGCCCGACGGAACTGGCTCTGTGCATCAAGGCCATGGATGAGGGTGTCATCCCGCACACGCTCAACTGCGATGATCCCGAACCGACGGACATCGACATAGTCCGCGAGGAACCGCGGGAGGCCGATATTGAGGTAGCGATGTCCAACTCATTCGGCTTCGGCGGACACAACATCTCCCTGATCGTGCGCAAGTACACGGGTTAGGAAGACCTGCCGACGATCCAGCGCCGATCGGGTAACCGATCCAGGATGGCATAGAAGTGTCACCGAATCGCTTTGCACAACTGCGTGACCAGTTGAATCTGGAGGGCATTCCGGAAGACCTGCTGGAGCAGGCCTTCACGCATAGCTCATACGCGCGGGAACGCCATCTCAGTGAGCTTGCCAGCAATCAGCGGCTGGAGTTCCTCGGCGATGCCGTGCTCGATCTCGTATTCGCGGCGTATCTTTATCAGAGATACCCCGAGATTCCAGAGGGAGATCTCACAAGATTGAAGGCTGCGCTTGTGCGTAAGTCTGCGCTGGCCTCGATCGCGAGAAGTCTCAATCTCGGGAAGTACCTGTTGCTCGGACGTGGTGAGGAGGGCAGTGGGGGGCGCAAGAAGGCATCCCTGCTCGCCGATCTTACCGAGGCTCTCATAGGCGCCGTATTTCTCTCACGGGGCTTCGAGTACACACGAGAGTTTGTGCTCGATCTCTTCAGAGAACTGCTCGCCGATGTGGCCTCGCGCGACACCTTGCGGGATCATAAGTCAGCGTTGCAGGAGGTCCTGCAGGGCCGCGGAATGTCCCCGCCGGTTTACCGCGTCGTCCGGACCGAGGGGCCTCCGCACAATCGTAGATTCACTGTGGAAGCGGCGATTGAGGAGGAGGTCATAGGCACCGGAGAGGGGGGGGCCAAGCGGGTTGCCGAACAGCAGGCCGCAGAGGAGGCCCTTGAGAATCTCGATGACTGGCTCGAGACGTAGTCGCGCGATTCTATCCTGTCCGGGGAGGCCGTACCACATGCACCGCCCTCATCCGCGGTCTGCCACAATCGTGGTTTTGTGTACCGTTCTGCCGGTTCTAGTGACCCTTGCGTCAATTCTGTCAATGGCTGCTGCATCTGCCGCCGACGGCAGGCGTCCTGAACCGTTCGTGTTCATGCACGGCCTCCAGGGTAGCGGAGCGGCCGAAACGGCCCGGGATCTCGGCTTCAACACCGTTTACCTCGATCTGCCGCTCGAAGGGCCACTGCACCTCGACGAGATTCGCGAATTGATTGCCGAGGCGGAGGCCGAGAACCGGCGCGTAATCGTAGGTCTGCCGACGAAGCTCGGCGGCGACTACCTCATCTCGGCAAGGAATCCAGCATACGTTGAGGCGGTCCGCGAGTGGCTGGAGGCGACTGTCGGATCTCTGGCTGAGCACGAAGAAATCGACGCATGGGCCACAGATCATTTCCTGGAACGTGATATCAGCTACACCGACGGCGACTTCCAGGCGTTCCTGCGGGAACGGCACGGCTCGATAGAAGCTATCAACAGGGCCTGGGGGAGCAGGGTACTCCGAATTGAGGACATCACGCGCGAAAAGGCGCGGGAGATCGACGACGACCAGACGCGCGGGGTGGGACGGGCATCGGTCGATCTTGCGGATTACGAGTGGCGAGCGTTCCATGACATCATGGAGCTTTGGGCGTCCGAGATACGCCGTTTGGATCCTGAGAGGACGCTGATCTCGGGCCGGATCTCGCTCTACCGCAGCCTGGTCGCGATCCCTGAAGCCTACGACATCGTGCAGCCTTTCATGCCACCGGACACTCTTGAGCCGGACATCGTCACTCACAATGTCCATGCGGTTCAGATGGCACGTCGGGGCGGGCGGTTCGACGTGATCCCCTGGCTGCGCGCGCCGCTGCCTCCAAGTGAAGCATACGCGCAGGGGGCGCTCTACGCCTGGGTTCTTGAAGCCGGATTGCGCGGGGCGATCGGTGTCGGGATTGAAGACTGGTCGCGTGTCAGCGAGCGGAACTGGGTTAAGAGAAACCTGATGGACCAACTCAACGCGGCCTTCGCCGAACGTCCGTTCAAAGGCGACCGACCGGCTTCAACTACGGCGGTGATTCACGCACCCTATGCCGGGGGGCACGAGTTTGCGGCCACTCCGGCCTATGGCTTCATAACTGATTACGTGGTGCACAATCTCGCCACCATCGCATTCAACTATCGCCTCGGCACGATCTTCGGCTGCATCGACTACCTGCGCGTCGATGAGATAGCCGATACGGACCTGAGCAGATACAGCGTCATACTCGCACCCGCCACCCTCTCGGTCCCTCCCGAGACGGCCTCAGCACTTGTCTCATACGTGGAGGCGGGAGGCAGTCTCTTCGCCGATCTCGGCTTTGGTATGTACGAAGCCGGCTCGTGGAATCCCGCCGCCAATCCACTCTCAGCGCTATTCGGGATATCGGGAGCGCGTGACCCCAAGGACAGATACGGGACTTTCAGCGTGGGAGAGACGCATCCCCAGTTTCCCTCACTGCGGGTCGGTATGCGTGCCGAAGGGAGTTTCGTCCCGGGCCGGGGGGTCAGCCGGTCGATGGGAAGGGTAAGTCAGTACAGCTTCGAAGGTGACGCACGGATGCTGAAGGGTTATCCTTTTCAGAGTCCGAGCTGGTACCTGAGATTAGGCAGCGGCGCATTCCCGCTGGCCACGCAGGACGTTGTCTATGATGACGAGCAGCGTCCTCACTTCCTCGGGCCGATCATGTCGGAGGTCGGAGCGGGTCTGGCCGTCTTCGCGCCCTTCGAAGCGTGGAGCTTCTGGCCGCCGGATGAGCCACTGCATGCGGCGCTGCACAGCGATCTCATGCGACGCCGCGCTCGCTACAGGCTGATGTCGAACCGACTCGCCGAGGCTGCTGTGGGCCTCTCAGGATCTGATGATCGGCTGCTGCTTTTGGGCCGACAGGACACGGGCACCATCCAGGTGCTGGCCGGAGCGGCAGAGCACCGCGCCTATCTGGGTGCCACCTGCACTTTCTCAGCCAATGAGAGAAGACTCGGCGGGCGACGAAGCGGCGTTGTGAAGCTTGAACTTGCGCTTGCCGCCGGTGAGATGCGGCACTGTGAGGCGATTCCGGTGACCTTGCGGCCTGAGACAGGGGAGGCGAACGCGCGCATCTCCGCCTACGGGACAGGTCTGATCGCGATGGAGATCGGCGGGCACGGATCCGTCTGGGGACGCGAGAGACGCGATCTGCCGGAAGCGTTTCACTCCGGACAGGCGACGAGGGTACGCATAGGCGTCGATGACGGACTCTATCCGGTGGAGCCGGGATCCGCCCATGAAGTTATGCTGACCGAGGGGCGTGAGCAGAGCGAGAAGATGACCGTGGAAGCCGACCATAGGGGCAAGCTGGACTTCTGGATTACTGTCACCGGTGGCAGGCTTTCAGTCACACCGGCAGAGGATTGAGTGTTGCGGCAGGTGTGCACGCGAACAGCGTGGAACCTACCTGGTGGCTCGCACCTACGTCACGAACAGGAGAAGCGATATGAAGCAACGATTGACGGCATTGTTGGTGGCGGGCGTTCTGCTGGTACTACTGGCGGGATGCGGCGGAGGGATCGGTCTGGGCACACTGCTCAGCTTTCTGGATGCGGGGGATCTCATCGCCAGCATAGCTCCGGGTCTGTTTCCGAGCCCTGTTCCCGGAGTCCCGGAGACGCAGACCGCTACCGTGTATCTCGATGGACAGCCGATTACCGAGATCGACGCAGATGACACACAGGTGAAGCTGGAGCAGCTTCCTGAGGGCAGGCATCGGCTTCATGTGGTGGCCTCTGATTATCGGGGAGCAAGCACCCTGGTTACGATCAGACGGGGCGACCCCTTCAATGCGGATATCAGTCCATTCACCGGGGGACATATTGAGGGAAGGGTGAGGCTGGAAGAGAGTGACGGCACCAGACTGGCGGCAGGTCGCGCTCAGGTCTATGCGATTCCTGATGGCCAGGTTGAACTGCACACAAGTTCGACCATCCAGCTTCCCGGGGATATGCCACCATACGCTGCTTACACGGACACCGCGGGCAACTACAATCTCAGGGCTCTTGAGCCGACGACCTACCTTGTGATCGCCACGGTCGCCGGGTACATGGCTGATATGGTTCTCGTCGATGTGCAGGAGGAGATGACGAACACAGTTGACCTGACACTTCACGCGGACCCGGAGCGGGAGGCCGGTCGGGTGAGCGGAGTTGTGCAGACACGATTTGGGGCGGGTCTCGCCAACGCGAGTCTGCGGGCTCAGCTTGATGCCGCACCTTATGTGCCGAATCTGCATGAGGATACGGTGGATAGGATCCAGGATGAAGCGGGCATCGCTACGCTTCCACAACTGCGGTTCAACGTTCTTGCTACACTGACACGCTCTGCCGGGAACTACAGACTTCCTCTGACAGCGGGCACGGTAGACATAGAAGCATTCAAGCTCAATCACCGTCCGATTGCACGGGAGGTAACGGTGGTCGGAGGTGAGCAAGTCTCGGCGGATTTCCGCCTCGAGGAATACTGATCGGCAAGGTCTGCGATCCCGGGTTATGTAATGGATGAGGCCACACGCATTTTCACTGCCGATGTGCGTCGGCGTTATAACAATCTGCTCGCGCTGGCCACCTTCC
>PXBW01000181.1 GCA_003566775.1 candidate division WS1 bacterium | reverse complement strand
GCGGGTCGAGCCGTGCCCCGGCACCGGTCGGCGTTCCGGTGACGATGATGTCGCCCGGGACCAGCGTGGTGAAGGTGCTGACATAGGCAATGAGGCGGGCAACCGGAAAGATCATCCGTCCGGTGCGATCATCCTGCCGGATCTCGCCGTTCACACGTGTCACGAGCCGGATGTCGGCGATATGCGCCGGATCGGTGAATGGCACCAGCCACGGCCCCATCGACCCCGAGCGGTCCCAGTTCTTGCCTTGCGTCACATTGAACTTGGCGTGACGCACCCAGTCGCGGATCGTCCCCTCCATGCAAAGCGTCAGCCCCGCGACGTGGTCAAGTGCCTCGGCCTCGGCAATGCGCCGACCGCCGCGCCCGATCACCACCGCGATCTCACCCTCGTAGTCGAATTGCGGGCTTTCCGGCGGCCGGATCACCGGCGCCTCGTGCCCGGTGAAGGAGCGCGCGAAACGCACGAACAGCGAGGGGTTGGGTGGCGCCTCTTGCCCGTCGTGATATTCCGCGTTGCGGTCCGGGTAGTTTACGCCGACGCAGATGATCTTCTCGGCATCGGGGACCGGCAGGTCCCAATTGAAACTGCCCGTCGGATGCGTCACGTCCTGCCCCGCCGCGGCCTCGGCGAGGTCGGCCAGCCCGTCAGCCTCGATCACTTGCCGCAGCCCCGCCCAGCGCGGGAAGCGGTCCGACAGCGCGATCACGCCACCCTCGCAAGCCGCACCATACAGGCGACGCCCCCCGGCGCGTATCGTCGCAAGCCCGTGTATCATCGCGCGCTGTCTCCTTTCTGGCTTTCGCAGCTCACGGCGCCACGATGGGCTGTGCCTTGAGATCGGATTCCGTTGGCGTAACACCGGCGAGTGGCGAGCCCTCCTCGAACCACGACCGCGGAGCCGGCGCCCCCCACAGGGTCTGTCGCTGCGGGTCCTTGAGGTCCCATTTGATCGGCTCCAGATCCGGATCGACCGTTTGGTAATCCGAGCAGTAGATCTCTGTCCGGTGGCCGTCGGCATCGCGAATGTAGAGAAAGAAGGCATTCGAAATGCCGTGCCTGCCCGGTCCGCGCTCGATGTTCGCCAGGTATCCGGTCGTCGACATCAGATCCAGCAGATCAATGATGTTCAAGGGCGTCGGTACCCAGAAGGCCGTGTGGTGCAACCGAGGACCGGTTCCGTTGGTGAAGGCAATGTCGTGCACGCCGCCCTTTCGATGCATCCAGACGGCCCAGTTGCGACCCGTCTCGGCATCCTCGGTATACTCGGTAACACGGAAACCCAACTCGGCGTAAAAGGCGACCTGTGCGTCGACATCGGGCGAGAACAGGTTGAAATGGTCGATTCGAAGCGGCTTTACCCCATGATAGAGCCGGTACTGCTGGTGGATCGGCGGAAGCCGGTCCATCCGACAATAGAATTCCAGCGGAACGCCCCATGGATCGCGCGTCGCCAGCACCCGGCCCATGAACGGCCGCTCTACCCATGCGGTCGGCAGGCCCTTGCGGCGAAACCAGTCATCGGCACGGTCGAGGTCTGCCTCGTCCCAGAGTTTGAAGCCCAGCAAACCGACCTGGCCCGGATGATCCTCGGTCAGGATGACCGAGTGATGCCCCCGTTCCTCAAGCGCACGCAGATAGAGCCGGCCGGGCGCTTCGTAGCTGACCTGCAGGCCCAGAGTGTCGACATAGAAACCGCGCGCCCAGTTCAGGTCCGAAACGCCAAGCTCGATATGGCTGAGCCGGACTATGTTGAAGGGCGGATAGAGGTTCGGTGCGGGAACGGGCATGACTGTTTCCTCGTTTGGCAGGGGGCGTCAAGCGCCAAGCTTCGGGACCGGATGCGCGCCGAGTGCCAGCGCGACATTCTTGGTTTCCATGTAAAAGTCGAACGACCAGTCGCCGCCGTCGCGGCCGATGCCGCTGGCCTTAACGCCACCGAAAGGCGTGGGCAGATGGCGTACGTTTTCGGAATTGACCCAGACCATCCCCGCCTCCAACCGATCAGAGACCCGCAGCGCGCGTGTCAGGTCGTTGGTCCAGACATAACCGGCCAGGCCATAGGCAACGTCGTTGGCGATCTCCAGCGCCTCGGACTCGTCGCGGAAGCGGATCGAGGTCAGGACCGGGCCAAAGATTTCCTCGCGTGCGATACGCATGTCACGCCGGGCACCGGTGAAGAGCGTTGGCTCTACGAACCAGCCCGGCCCTTCGATCCGCGCGCCACCAGCCGCGATGTTCGCGCCGTCGTTTCTTGCAACATCGAAATATGAAGTCACCTTGTCCAGATGCGTCGGATGAATCAGCGGGCCGATCTCGGTCTCCGATTCAAGCGGGTGGCCGACCCGGAGGCGCCGGATACGTTCGACCAGCCTGGCCTCGAAATCCTCGGCAATCGTATCCTGCACCAAAAGCCGCGAGGACGAGGTGCAGCGCTCGCCGTTGAGTGAGTAGATCATGAAGACCGCGGCATCGAGCGCGCGATCCAGATCAGCATCTTCGAAGACAATCACCGGGTTTTTGCCGCCAAGCTCGAAATGCACGCGCTTCAACGTTTCGGCGCCCTGGCGCATGATCGCACTCCCCGTGCGGCTTTCGCCGACGAAGGCAATCGCCCTTATATCAGGATGTTCGGTCAACGCCTTGCCGGCAGTTTCGCCGAAACCGTTTACCAGGTTCAGCACGCCCGGCGGAAGCCCGGCCTCGTGACAGATCTCGGCCAGAAGCCGCGCGGTCAGCGGCGAAAATTCTGCGGGCTTGTGGACTACTGTGCAACCAGCGGCAAGCGCCGGCGCGATTTTCCAGGTAGACAGCATGAAGGGCGTGTTCCAAGGCGTGATCACCCCCACCGGCCCGATGGGAAACCGCGAGGTGATATTGAGATGCTCTGGCGATGGCAGCGCCTGCCCGTCGCGCGCTGCGGGTGCCCGATCGGCGAAGAAGCGAAAGTTCTCGGCGCCGCGCAGCGCCGCCTTCGACATGAAACGCCAAGCCTGCCCGGTGTCCCAGCATTCACAAAGCGCGATTTCCTCGGCGCGTGCCTCGATCGCGTCGGCAATGCGTTGCAGGATTACCTTGCGTTTCACCCCGCCCATCGCTGCCCAGTCTGGAAAGGCCGCACGCGCCGCTTGCGCGGCAACGTCGATATCCGCGCTATCGCCCTTGGCCACTTGTGCGATAGGGCTTGCGTCAACCGGCGAGACTGTCTCAAACGTGGCGCCCGACCGCGCGGGCCGGCTCTCGCCACCGATCAGGTTTTGGATGCCCTCGGCGCGAAAGCGCTTCAGTCGGCCTTCTAAGGCTGCAAGGCGAGTGTCGAGCGTATTCATGCCGTTTCTCCGGGAAGGAAGCGGCGAATCGAACCCGTTTTAGGGCTCAGCTCGGGGTCGATGTCCCGCATCTCAAGCGAAAGGGCCAAGGGATTGCGCGACATATCGTCAGCGCACCAGGCCGTTGCGGCGGCGAAGATCGCATCCGTCGCGCGTCGCCGGTCTCTCAGCGACCGGCCGCCGCGCAACCGCACCGAGATGTCGATGAAGCCATGCGCCGGGTCGCCGTCAGCGATCACCGCATGGGTGCATGCCGTGGCCCGCACACGAATGCCTGCCAGCGCAAAAGCCCCCGTCGCTGCGGCCGCATCTCGCAGCGTCTTACAGAGCCCGGCGATGTTGACCCGCCCCTCCATATTCGCCGAATAATCGATCTGAATGTGCGGCAAGTTCGGCCTCCGTCGCGGGTTATTACTTACCTTGTTAAGTGTTATTGATTGCCATGTCAAGCTTTCGCTTGCATGGACGCCGGAACTGCGGCAGTCCGGCAGGATGGAAAACCATGATCGCCCCCTTTTGCGCCGGACGGCACGCTCGCTGCCCATCGCACTGTTGCGCGCACGCGAAACCGTCATGGCCCCCCTGCGCGAGATGCTGGCCGAAAGCGGCGTTACAGAACAGAAATGGCGCGTTCTCCGCGTTCTCGAAGAATCGGGCCCGATGGATCAGAGCCTGCTCGCCGCGGAGGCCTGCCTGCAACTGCCGAGCCTCACACGAATTCTGCGCGCGATGGAGGAGCAGAGACTGGTCGAACGCCGGGCCGACCCTGCCGACCGGCGCCGCAGCATCGTCGCCATTTCCCGTCACGGCCGGGAGATCATCGAAACCCATGCTCCGGATTCGATTGCCTACTTCGCGCGGCTGGAAAATGCCTATGGGCACGACCGCCTGAAGGCACTTCTCGACCTGCTGGAAGCGCTGAACGAACTGGACCTGAACCGCAACGCCGATGACAACAGCTAGCCACCCCCGCGGTCGAACACCCGAGAAAACGTCGATCTGAACCGCGCCCACCTAATGGCGCGAGCGACGCAAGCCGGCGCGATCATAATGCCGCCGGTACCGGCCTTTTATTCAAACCCGACTTCTATCTTGGAAATTGTCGATCACAGCGTCGGGCGCGCGCTCGATCTTTTCGGTATCGAAACTAATAGCGTAAAACGCTGGAAAGAGGAGGAAACCGAGTCGGGCTCGAAGACATGCGGTGGATCGATTAATTAAGAACCGTTCACACTTATTTCTGGCACGAAAGATTTAATAAGTGCCTCCCCTTTTCGAAATATTAAGAAGGACTTCGCCCCCTCTTGCGTCCACAGTGCTTCCACGGGTGTTGGAACGCAAAAAGCCCCGCTCGATGGCGGGGCGTAGTGTTTTGTTTTTATTTGATAATTTTGGTTGCGGGGGTAGGATTTGAACCTACGACCTTCAGGTTATGAGCCCAAAGTCGAGCGATTCCAATAACTTAGAAAAACCAATTGCTTACGCCGCAAGCCTTTGTTCCGGCTCGATTTTCTTCCCCACATACATCAGCACTCGCACGGATTCGCCTGCAAAACCAGGGCGAAACGTGCATTCGCGGGTTGATGTGGTGTTGATGTAGCGCCGTCTCCATCCTGCCCGACGTTGATCGCTAAATTCCCTTTTCATCGTGACGATCGTATCGACCCACCCGGCCTCTAGCGGACATTCGACAACATCCGGTCCCGCCGTGCGGCAGCGGCGACTACCGACATGGGAGCGCGCAGCAGCGAGAACCAGATACTCAACTCAGTCTACGGATTTTCCTTCAGTTCATTGCGCTCAGATCATGTGCGAAAGGCAAAGGGGTTGGCCGCAGGATATTATCGGGTAAAGTTCTTCCGCGAATGGATAAATAGACCGTCGATGATGATACGGGGCGTAGGTGGCGATGCGAGGTTGAATGGCGAGACGACGCAAGGTGAAGCTGTCATCGGGTCTACTCGATGCGGTGCGCGAGCAGCGGGCTGTCCTTTTTCTCGGCTCCGGCGCCTCGATGGGCGCGTTGGGTCGAAACCAGTGTAAGATGCCGGGCAGCCCGCAACTCGCGCAAGAACTGTCGGACAGGTTTCTCTCAGGAAAATTCGCCAAGTATGACCTCATGAGAGTCGCAGAGCTTGCAGCATCGCAGGGAGGGCGCTCTGCATACAATCAATGGCTGCATGATTTCTTCACCGCATTCGAGCCGACCGATGCGCACATGCTCTTGCCGACCTTCAGATGGAAAGCCCTTGCTACGACGAACTACGATCTGCTCGTGGAAAAGGCTTACGAGCGCGCAGACCTTGGCGCACAATCGTTGGTCGTCCGCTACAAGGACGACCAGCCGTTTGGGCCGATGCTCGATGAGCATATGCACCCGTTGCCGTTCCTGAAGCTGCACGGCTGCGCACGCCACGCCCTCGACGACAAGGTGCCGCTGGTCCTCACTCCCACCAGCTACAACAACCACGAATCAAACCGGACCCGCCTCTACGCTCAGATAGAGGAACTGTCGGCGGCCTATCCGGTGGTCTATTGCGGCCACAGCTTAAGCGATCTGCATATCCGCCGACTCTCCGAGGAAGGCGACAGGTCGGCACGACCGTTCCATTACTTGGTCTCGCCAGACCTTGAGGACGAGGAAGTGGCGTTATGGGCTGAACGCCGGGTGGAGGGAATGCGTGCGACCTTCGCCGAGTTCATGCAAGCCTTGGACGCAGAACTTGGACCGCTCATGCGCCTACCACGCCAAGGCGATGCTGAAGCAGGCAAACCCTACCGGAAGTTCTTCACTGTCAATCAGGACGAGTCCGACCGCCTGGCCGCGGCGTTCCGCATC
>PXBW01000083.1 GCA_003566775.1 candidate division WS1 bacterium | reverse complement strand
GTGGTCTCCATCGGCGACCTCTGCCCGACCGTGCTGGAGCTTGCGGGCTGTGAGCCCTTCGAGGAGACGCATTTTCGCTCGCTGGCGCCGCTGCTTGCCGATCCCGCGGATTCCGAATGGCGCGATGAGGCTTACGCCGAGTTCCACGGCCAGCGCTTCGCTTTCACGCAGCGAATTCTCTGGCGCGACCATCTCAAGTATATCTTCAACGCCTTCGACTACGATGAGATGTACGATCTCGAGTCCGACCCGCACGAACTGCGCAACGTGGTCGATGATCCGGCCTATGCCGCCCGCAAGGGCGAGATGCTGCGCGGCGTCTGGCGCAAGGTGCATGACACCGGCGATGATGTGCTGGCGAAGTCGCACTACTGGTCGCTGAGGTTCTTCGATCTCGGCCCCGACTCGGTCGATCGGGACTGACGTCCGCTCTTCACGAATAACGGCCCGCATTCTTTCGCGTAATCTGTGAGATGTCACGCAGTGCGAGCACGCCTGTAGGAGCAAAGTGATAACGTCCGGTTGGGGTGAAGTAGAAATGTATTCCCGCTGTGGGTGATGCCCTGCGGTGTGGCGAAGAGCAGGGCATGAAGATCACAATGAGCCGTAAAGAGCGAGATCTTTTGGCCGCAATCAGAGCCGTTGAGGCGAGGCAGATCACACAGGAGCAGGCGGCGCAGCAGCCTGGCATCACCGTCCGTAACGTGTGCCGAGGCCTGGCCCGTTATCGCGAGGAGGGCGACGGGGGGCTGAACCTCCCGACGGCGAGAAACGCGCTGTGAACCCTCCCGAAATCGCTCCGATCAATGCCGAATCGCGCCTACACTCGCCGAAACTGTGTCTCTCAACCGCGCTCCAAGAGACGTCGATCCAGGACCGCTCCAGAGTACTGCTCAAACGCACACAACCCGAGAGGACGCGAATTATGCAGGCCTAATGTGACCGAGCTTTCCCGCCGCTCTCATCAGGCAAACGATCGCGCTGACCACGAAAAGCTCGATGAGCATGACACCGTTACTTCGACTGATCACGAAAGCTCTCTTCACGCAAAGAAAGAACACCTCACCCCGTGTTGATGCGTGCCCGAGATGAGGTGTTCAGTTATTCACCGTTTTGGTCGGATAAAGCGCCGGACGGTCAACCCCGGCGCAGCCCATCCATCAGTCAGTGCAGCGAGGTGGCGAAGGGCAGCGCTGCCAGGACGGAGAGTATACGCTCGGTCCATGTCGGCGCGACACCGGCCCAGCTATGTGTGACATCGGCACCATTGTGAGGCGCCGCCGCCACCGCATCGTCCTCGAGCACCAGTTCGACCCCACACAGCACAGGTTCGTACTGTGAGTTGTTCGCGGAGACGAGTTCGATGGTCAGTTCATCGGTCACCTCAACGCCGGTGACCTCGTGGACCACTGCCCGCCTCTCTCCTCCGGCCTCCCGCGCGATATCAAGTCCGGTGATGACCTCGCGGCCCTGCAGCGCGACACTGAACTGCCGCTGGCCGGGCTCTGCTGTGCCCGGCTCGACGAAGTGCAGGCGCACGGTGTAGGTGAGGCCCTCAGGCAGCTCTTCTTCCTCGTCTGCCGAGCTGAGGTCAAGCACCAGCGACACCGGTCCCTCAAGCCCGGAGGCCGAGATCCAGTTGGCGCCTTCAGCGGCATCAGCTACCCACGAGGAGTCGTGCCGGAAGACCGTCGGCGCCTCCTCGCCATTCGACTCTATCGGCAGCATAGCGCCCATCTGCAGCCAATCCCGGTCGTCGCTCTCGCCGATGAACGGGTATTCGACCCACCACGTGCCCGCGTCGCAGAGACGTGAGCCGGGTGCGCCGAAGTTGACGCCCGCCCTGCGCACCACACCGGAGCCACGCTCGAGATTGGTGTAGGTCCACATCTCCATCTCGGGCATGTGAATCATGGCCAGCGAAGTCTGAAGCGGATAGGCGCAGAAGCAACTTCGAGTGTATTCGGGTGCGTTCACCAGGCCATCGGCGACTATTACGTTGTTCGTGCACCCGAGCGGAAACCGCTCATGTTTCCGGTGCCGCCGTCGCGGGCGAGGTCATAGAAGCCTGCTGCGCCGGAGCGGAAGGTGATCAGGTTCCTCGATACGGTCTGTTCACCACATCCGTACATCCGGCGGAAGCTCCATGGCACTTCTGCGCCGGTGATCGGATGCTCGCGTGTATAATTCTCACCTGTCAGCAGGTGCACTCCGGCAATGCGCTGGCCGGGAATGATGCGCTCGCCGTGGAGCGCTATCGGTCCTGCCTGCCGCGCTTCGCGATCCCAGAGCAACTCTCCGCTGCTTCCATTGAAGGCGGCCATGCGATGGCGCGGCTCATCGGCGAGGCGCGCACGCCCGCCGGGCCGCCCTGCCTGCACCAGCACGTCATGCTCCTCGGAGTAGCTCAGCCACGTTCCGAAGATGTCTCCCTGATAGGCCCACAGAAGCTCTCCCGTGCGGGCGTCGAAAGCTCCAACCCCCGGCTGTGCCTCGGGCTCATCGCCACGGCGCTCCAGCAGCTCAAGCTGCGTCGGGGAGAGATTATCCAGCACGAAGACCTTGCCGCCGCCCGCGATGATGCTGTTATGGCGGAAGCCGATCTCGGCGCTCGCGTGCCAGAGTTGCTCACCGGTGTGGCGATTGAGGACGGCGAGGTGATCGCTGGAGGTTGCATTCCATGACTCGGCATGGCCGACCGGCGCGTCGTCGAACCACTGCGGCGAGACACCGGTCACGATCAGGTCATCGTAGACGACGAATCCCCAGCCCATCTCGGCTTCCTCGCCGTCGGGGGCCGATACGGTGAACTCGCTCATAAGCTCGCCAGTCGCCGGGTCGAGGCGCAGACATCGCCCCTCGTGGACGATATAGATGCCGTCATCCAATGAGACGTAGGGGCTGCCGACGAAGTTCGCGCCGGGGCGTCCGGGGAATGCGGCGTACTCCCCGCGCGCCTGCTTGGCCTCCTCCTCGCGGCAGGTGAAGGCGATCCCGACGTCAGGCATCTCTCTGACCCAGAGTTCGCGCCCGGTGAATACGTCGCGCGCGGTCATGGTGTCCGGACCCATGATGAAGAGCCGTCCGCCGACGACCTGCGGCACGGGGCCGCTCATGTGACGCGGCAGCACGTCGTGATTGTTGTAGCCGCCGCCGTACCAGAGCACGCCAAGCGGCGCCCGCGCGTCATCCCATGAGACCCCGCTGTTCGCCGGATCTGCATACTGGTGCGTCCACTGCCCCGCGCCCGGAAGCGCGCCCTCGCGAGTGATTGCGGTATACGCGCCCTCGCGCGATACCTGCGCCCCGTGGGCGCCGGAAGCCTGGGCCCATGCACCTACCGCGGCGTGCTCCGCGTCCGACAATGGGAGCAATGCCATCCCTCCGTAGGGCCTGAGCACTTCGAAGAGCCTGCCTGCCGCCGCCGGGTCAGCCATCGAAAGCGCTTCAAGGCTCTCGGCGGTGATCAGTGTCGCGAAATAGGGCGAGAGGTCGATCGTCGCCGGATCTGCCTGCAGTACGGCGACTCGGCGGCCGTAATAGCCCGCGTCGTCGTAGAGGCGGCGCATCTGCTCCACCGTCGCTGCGTCCGGCTCGACCACGATCACATGCATCTCGGACTGGCCGACGAGTTCATGGACAAGCCTGCCGCTGCCCGCGCCAAGCACGAGGGTGAAGCCCTCACGGCCCGCCGCGTCAAGCATTGCAGCAGCCTGCCCGGCCCACGCGTCCTGGGGGCGATCGATGACGCCGTTGCCGGTGTGACGGACTACCTCGGTCTCCTCAGCACCGAAGCAGAAGAGAGCGCCCTCCTCGCTTACAACGAAGAGACGCTCATCGGCCGCGATCATCCTCCACGGTGTTCCGTCGATCTGACCCTGCCAGCTTACCCGAGCCTCTCCATCCTCACCGGGCAGATCGATGGCTGCAATCAGGCCATCGGGATTGCTGACGTACACTCGATCTCCCGCTCGAATGTGCAACTGGGTCGCTTCTACGTCCATCTCCGAGCTGAACTCTCGAACCAGCTCATAGCGCTCCCGGATAGCACGCCTGGCCAGGCGGTCGGTTACCTCAACCTCCGTCACGTTGAGTTCCGCAGCATGGCCGACGAGGTTGCCACCGCTGAGTCCTATGCGGTAATCGTCGCTGACAACGTCGGAGGGAACGGCGCTGTGCTGCGCGCCATCGCACAGGGCATACATCTGGTCGCCCGCAAGACGATTAGGGTTGTGGAAGAAGCCGCTCTGCACCCAGACGCCAAAGCCCCCGCTGCCCTTGCCGATCTGGTGAGAGGCGTGCCGCCAGTAGATGAACTCGCCGGTTTCGCGATCATGCACTGCTGGTGGCGTCCTGCCGCCGGGGAAGATAACTCGGTCCTCTGTCACCGCGACGTACCCCTGCGGCGCTGCGCCACCGAAGGAGTGCGCGCCACCATGCTGGTGGAGGTTATAGATCGAACCTGTGCCGGAGTTGCACCAGTTGACCTCGCCGGTAGCTGCGTCAAGTGAGTAGAAGAATGTCCCCATCCCGGGGAAGACCCCGGCTGCGCAGTAGAGCGTGCCGTCGCGAATGACCGGAGCGCCGCGCACTGCCCACATGTTTATCATGCGCTCGTTGCCGAGCAGGTAGCGGTCGCGTGGGGCAGCGTGGAAGCGCCAGACAAGCTCGCCGCTGTCAAGGTCGAGGCAGTACAAGTAGCCGTCATCGGAGCCTGCGTAGACCCGCCCCTCCCACAGTGCTGGGGCGAAGCGCACCGGGCCATTGACGTAGTAGCGCCACAGCTCTTCGCCGGTGCGAGTGTCGTACGCGGTGATGCTGTCGGAGACCATAGAACCAACAACGAGGGTCGTGCCCATCACCACGGGCTCGTATGATACATCGAAGCAGAGCTTGCCCGCATCGTCCCACTGGTAGGGCCATGCCCTCATGGGAGTGGGGAACTCGCGCACCCACTGCAGGCTGAGCTGCTCGGGCAACGCCTCCGGTGAAGTCCCTCGGCGCTGCTCGTCATAGCGCCACGTTGGCCAGTCGGCCGCAAGGCACGTCGCCGCCATCGTCAGCAGCAGAATCAGAGTACAGATCGTCCTCAGAACAGGATTTAACATGCCAATCTTCCCCTCCAGGGTGCTGCGAGCGAGGAGTTGCCAGCGCATCAGCTTCCGTCCTCTTCCGCGCGCAGCAGGTCTGTTTACGATTCGCGCGATTGTGAATGCCCTCTTCGCCAAGAAGAATTCGGGCACCTCCATCTTGGCTTTGTATCAAGGATTAACGATAGGGGTGAGATTAAAGGGAGCTGCCCGGTATTCCCGGAGCATGGGTTTGTACTAAGAAACTCGCGTCCGGGAGGGCAGCTCGAATGCAGAGAGTATCGGTAGAAGCGTTTGATGTCAATTGTACGGATCGAGGTGAGGTCTTTGAGGCGGTGGTGTCGGAGGCGCTGGATTGTGCGGCGGTGGCTACCGAGACGACGATCAATCTGATGTTGGACGCTGAGGCCACTGAGGCTCTGGGCCGTGAGCACAGGGCGGCGCGGTCGGCCAGCGGTGACAGGAAGCTGCCGTGGGCGTGCCACGGATGCGGCAGTACTATGGCGCGGGATTTCGCACGCAACGGTCACTATCAGCGTGGTGTACTAACGACCGTTCGGCAACTCGATAGTGTGCAGGTACCGATGCTGTTGTGCACCCGATGCGGGGCGGCAGCGGACGTGGAGTTTTCTGCGCTGCGCAAGCACAAACAGCTTTGGCTGGACGTGGATGCAGAGGCAATCTTCTGCTACGGACAGGCGGGAGGAACGCGTCGGATCGCAGAGCAGGTGGGGCGGCAGTTAGGATGGCCGATCGGGCACAGTTCAGTGGCCCGTCGGATACATGAAGTGGTTGAGCACCTTCAGGACTGGCAGCATGAGACGATCGATGATTCACCGGATGTGCTGATGATCGACGGTATCTGGTTTTCGGTGCAGAGACCCACAGCAGAGTGCTACACCCACAGCAAGGGGCGCACCCGCCCGGTCACTGAACGGGGTTACCCCGAATTATTCATGTCCATAGGGAAGTAAGAGCGGCAGGAGCGTCGAAATGGGGTGTGAGCACACCATAGCTCCATTTCGGGAGGCTCCTGCCGTGAGTACACAATGCGCCGCGCAAGCTGCTTTCACCTTCCGCCAGG
>PXBW01000276.1 GCA_003566775.1 candidate division WS1 bacterium | reverse complement strand
CTATCACTACAATCACCTCGGCACGGCGCTGGCCTTGACCGGGGCGAACGAGGCGGTGACGGACACGTATCGCCACGACGCGTGGGGAGTGCTGCTGGCAAGCACCGGCAGCACCATCAACCCGCACACCTACGTCGGCCGCGAGCGTTATTATCGCATGCCCAACGCGGAGATGTACCACCTCGGCTACCGCGACTACGCGCAGGGGTTGGGGCGGTTCATGACGGTGGATCCTCTGTGTGGCGGCAGTGAGGCTTATCGATATGTCCGCAATCGCTCCGGTGCTCACTCCGATGCAACGGGGCTATTGCCGGTATTTTGGCTGCATCCCGAATTGCCTGATCCCCCCAATGGTAATGGGGCAGAGGACCGGGGCGAGTGGCTCCGTGATAGGCTCAGAGAACTGCTTGGAGATCTGTGGGATGCGTGGCGGGGTGATCCAGAGATGCTATACCTCTGCGACGCGATCGTCCATGATCAGAGGGTGGCGGCAAGAGAGGCGGCCCAGGAACGCTACGATCAATGCGTTGGGGATTGCTGGCGTGACGTCGGGTGCTCCCCACCGCCTGCGGGATGGCCGGGATGGCCGCCGGTCGGCAAGGAAGAGCTAATAGCGCCGATCGTGGCGGCATGCATAGTCATGAAATGCAAACCAACTATTGCTGCGGACTTGACGAAGGCGGAGGTCCTCTATCTGCTGGACCTCCAGTTGTGCTTCTTCTTATACGGCTTCAACCCGCCAATGCCACCGCGAGGACTATGGCCGATACCCAGGCCGCTGATATAATGATGCGACTAAAGCATACGGTTTGTGCCGTCTTGGCTGCCCTACTGTGGCTGCTGTTAGTCCTCTGGGTGGTGAGAAGCGTCACATTCGTGCTTTGGTGGATGACTAGCAGCGTCATTCCCGCGGTCTTCGTTGCATGGATGGTCTACCTGCCGCTTCGATTCACCGTCTACGCCGTCGCTGCCGGTCTAGTGCTTCTGGTCTGGCGGCGATGGCCTCACGTAGCAGCTTACACGAGTGCAGGGATCGTCATCGGACAGATTGTCGGCTCTACGGCGTTTGTGCTCTATCTCGTCGGCGAAGAGTACTTGCGCACGGCGGCAGTTGAGCAATTGGTGGCGATCATGGGGGTGGTGGGTGCCGTTTACTGGCGACATAGGCGCGGGAAAAGAGCCACGTCACGGGAGTACCCAACCGGGAGCGCGTAATTGGACGGCGGAGGGCTTCAGGCAGTTCGTCTATCGGGGGCCGGATATGCTGGCGCTGCAGATGGAGCGGGACGAGGCGGAGCAGACGGTGGCGCAATACACGATGGGCGCGGGGCTGGAGGCCATGCATCGCGACGGCGAGAGCAGGTTCTATCACTACAATGACCTCGGCACGGCGCTGGCCTTGACCGGGGCGAACGAGGCGGTGACGGACACGTATCGCCACGACGCGTGGGGAGTGCTGCTCGCGAGCACCGGCGGCACCGTCAACCCGCACACCTACGTGGGCCGCGAGCGCTACTACCGCATGCCGGAGGCGGAGATGTACCACCTCGGCTTCCGCGACTACGCGCAGGGGTTGGGAAGGTTTACGACGGTGGATCCGTTGGGCGGCGGCAGTGAGGGTTATCTGTATGTCCGCAATCGGTCCGGTGCTCACTCGGATGCAACGGGGCTATTGCCGGTATTCTGGCCGCATCCCGAATTGCCTGATCCCCCCAATGGTAATGGGGCAGAGGACCGGGGCGAGTGGCTCCGTGATAGGCTCAGAGAACTGCTTGGAGATCTGTGGGATTGGTGGCGGGGTGATCCAGAGATGCTATACCTCTGCCACGAGATCGTCGAGGATCAGAGGGCGGCGGCAAGGGAGGCGGCCCAAACGCGCTACGATCAATGTGTTAGGGACTGCTGGCGTGACGTCGGGTGCTCCCCACCACCTGCGGGATGGCCGGGATGGCCGCCAGTCGGCAAGGAAGAGCTAATAGCGCCGATCGTGGCGGCATGCATAGTCATGAAATGCAAACCAACTCTTGCTGCGGACTTGACGAAGGCGGAGATTCTCCATCTGCTGGACCTCCAGTTGTGCTTCTTCTTGTACGGCTTCGACCCCACGAGGATTATGCCACCGCGAGGACTATGGCCGATACGCAGGCCACTGATATGATGATGCGACTAAAGCATACGGTTTGCGCCGTCCTGTCTGCCCTGCTGTGGCTGCTGATAGTTCGCCTATGGGTGAGAGGCGTCACGTCCCTGCTCTGGTGGATCACCAGCAGCATGATCTCTGCGGATTTCGTTGCATGGATGGTCTACCTGCCGCTTCGATTCACCGTGTACGCCGTAGCTGTCGGTGTAGTGCTTCTGGCCTTGCGGCGATGGCCTCATATAGCAGCTTGCGCGAGTGCAGGGATCGTCATCGGACAGATTCTCGGCTCCACGGCACTTGTGCTAGATCTCGTCGACGAGCACTACTTGCTCACGGCGGCAGTTGAGCAATTGGTGGCGATCATGGGGGGGGTGGGTGCCGTTTACTGGCGACATAGGCGAGAGAGGAGGGCCACGTCACGGGAGTACCCAACCGGGAGCGCGTGAGCCAGAGGACGGCGGAGGGCTTCCGGCAGTTCGTCTACCAGGGGCCGGATGTAGTGGCATTTCAGATGGCGTGTTGGCGGGAGGATTGTGCGTCATGGCTGTGGAAGAGACCGCCGAGGTCAAACGCTTGCGCTGTCCGGGAGGCAATCGTGTCTGACAGAGCCATCATCTGGGATCCGGAGGTGCCCCTTCCCCCGGTGGAGGAGTTGCCACTGCCGCGCCGGGTCACCAATATCGTGCTGCACAGAGCCGATCAGGATTACGCGTTCCTCCATGAGAGCGCGATCGTCCATCACCGTGGGGACTTCTATATCGCCTGGAACAACTCTCCGCACCAGGAGAGTGAGAGGGGCACGGTGGTGCGATGGATACGGGCGGAGCAGGACTTCTCGCGTTGGACGGCGCCGGAAGTACTCGCGCCCGCACTCGACCATGAGACCACCATCCGGGAGAGCGTGCAACTGTTGTCCACCGACGGGAATCTCTGGGCCTTTGTTGGGAAGGTTCACTGCGCGCCGCGCAGTCCCGAGAACGCGGGTGGCGCAATGATCGTGTTCCGCTTCGATGAGGCGAGCGGGCAATGGGAGCCGCTTGCTGAGGTCGAGGGCTTTCATCCGCTGAATCGTCCGCAACGTGTCCCGGGCGGATACTGGATCATGGGCGGGCAGTTCAACCTCAACCAGCCGCGCGTCGCGCTCAGTGACGGAGATGACCTCTGCCGGTGGGAGGTGGTGGAGATACCATCAAGTCCGGAGCAGCGGCTCAACTTCGCCGAGACCTCACTTGTGGTGGATGGGCAGCACGTGACCGCCCACGTCCGAAGCAGGATCGAGGCGGCCTTCGTCTCGGAAAGCGGTGACGGCGGACACACATGGACTCATCTGGCGCAGTCGAACTTTCCGATGAGTTCGTCGAAGACCTGTGCCGGGCATCTCTCCACAGGACAGCGCTATCTCGCGCTGAACCTCCGCGCACCGGAGATGGGACGCCGGGACGTGCTCGCCGTCGCGGTAAGCGGCCCGGACGATCCGCTGCTGCGCAAGCTGGTGCTGCTGCGCCGCGGTCCCTCACCCGCGGTGCCCGACGGCAGCAGGTATCAGTCCTCACAGTGGTCCTACCCTTCGGTGCAGGAGCATGATGGGAATGTGTACATCACTTACTCCGTCACCAAGCGCGACTGTTGTATGTCGGTGCTGCCTCTGAGCGAGTTCGAGACCTGAGGCAAGCACGCTCATGTCCGAGACACGCCGCTGAAGCGGGCTATCACCTGTTCTTCGGCTTGATGAAGATCACCTGGTCGTGGTCGATCCAGCCCTTTCTCAGGTCCACACGGAACCAGCCCTCATCGTTCTTCGCGTGAAAGCGCGTGGGTGAGCGCTTGCCGAACTCCTTGAGATCGTGCTGCGCCCAGGTCTCTCCAGCATCAAGCGAGACGATGAAACCCGTGTCCAGCGGTGAGGCAGGGGCGCAGTGCGAGGCGAGGAAGACCCCGTCTTCGACTATCATATTTCCCGACTCGACCTCCGGATTGAACAGAAGCGTGTGGGCCTCGGGATTGGCTATGTCCTCCGGAGCACACTTGAAGATTCCCCGGTCGTGTGGCTCGGGACCGTTCGCGTCACTTATCCAGTAGAGTTCTCCGTCGACGAAGCTGATGCCGCCCGCTTTGTAGCGGGAATTGAGGTGATCGGAGATGATGACGTCCCAGTCCCAGTGGTCGGTGTCGTGATCGTAGGTACCCCGCAGCCAGTGACATTCGAGGAATCCCTCCTCTTCCTCCCGGTCGCCGTCACCGGTGCAGGCGTAGAAAGCGTCCTCTACGGGGTTATATGCGACAGTGTGTATGTGCCGGCAACGTACAGGGTTGTCGGGATTGCCCAGCAGCGTTCCTCCCCTGCCTCCGCCCCGTGTGCCGTTGTCGGTCATGAGAGGATTCTGCCCGAACGCGTAGGCGATCTTCACGGTCTCGCCGCCGTCGGCGGAGTAGTAGATGTTTACCGGGGCGGCCCCGCCCAGCACGTTGCAGTAGTTGCCCCACACCAGCATTTCGGTACCGTCAACGTCCCACGAGTTGACACCTGAGAGAGTGTGATAGTACCAGCCGGGGAGATCCGGGTCTTCGGGCTTGTGCGGGAGGTAGTCGGACCCATCCATGTCCCTGACGGTGATCTCCTTACACGTGAGCAGATTATCGGTACCAATATAGAGCTTCGATTGCGTCGCGAAGATCACGTTCCCGTTACCGAGGATGCAACTGAAAGTGATCTTCTGCGCGTCCGGGAAGGCGAAACGGTATGGCCATGTCTGCCCGCTGTTCTCCGACAGCATGATCTGACCCGGGGCATGGCCGAATGCCAGGTTGTCGCGCTGAGAATCGATATAGACCCCCTCGGGCTGCGGGCGATACCAGAAATGCTCGTTTTCCGCGATCTGTGTTTCCGACATTATCGGACGCTCCTTCGGTGTCCAATGGCGACTGTTGACTGCAGAGTTTGATCGGATTCTTCACGGGACATTTCCCTGAGCACCGGTGGGCTGCCTCCTGTGATGCGTCGGTTTATCGAAGATATGTGTGCGAGAAGGAGCGACTCTCTCTGGCGCCAGGGCACGGCGCCTCCTGCAGGTACGTGGACGATGAGCGCAAGGTTGACACTGCGCTGTCTCGGATGTACCCTTCGCGCAGTCCCAGTACCCCTGAGCCGATCGCGGCACGGTGACGTTCACGCAGAGGAGGAACCCGATGGCGGACGAGGAGCAGCCGCAACTGCCGTTGGACCTTCCCGAGCGTGTCACGCGCGCCCGGCGAGCCAGGCCCCAACGACGTGTCCCGAGCAGCCGGCGCGGCGAGAAGACCCTCACGCTCTTACAGACGCGGGGGCTCGAGCGCTGCGCGCTGTGCGGCTACCGTCAGACCGTGCGGGGCGAGGTGGCGCTGTGTGACAGATGCGGCGGGATGATCTTCAGCCGCGCCGGCGAGGATGGGTAGCGCGAAGGGGCCTTCTACGGTATAATACGAACACATCACAGAAATCGCACTTTACGTCACAGCAAAAGGTGCCCGCAGTGGATAATGGAGCCAGGCTCAAACTCCTTGGCGAGGGCGCTCGGTACGACGTAAGCGCGCCCTCCACCCTCGCCACACAGAGAGCGCTCGCAGCCCGTCCAGGCAGCATCTACGAGGCTCTATCCGCCGATGGACGGAAGGTACGCCTGCTGAAGGTCCTCCTGTCGAATGCATGTCGGCATGACTGCCTCTACTGTGCCACGCGCTGCAGTCGTGACATCCCGCGCGCGAGCTTTCGTCCCGAGGAGTTGGCGAAGCTCACGGACGAACTCACCCGGGCGAGTCTCGTAAGCGGCCTCTTTCTGTCATCAGGCATCGTAGGCGATGCTGACAGTACGATGGCGCGGATGATAGAGACGGTCGAGATCCTGCGGCGGAAGTACAACTACCGCAACTACGTGCACCTGAAGCTGCTCCCCGGCTGCTCGGAGGCTGCGGTTGGCACCGCGGTGGGCCTGGCCGACAGACTCTCGGTAAATCTCGAAGCTCCAGGCCCGGAACGCCTCTCGGCTATCTGCGCGGGTAAGAGCTTCGAGAGAGACCTTGTGCGCACTCTGCGCTGGGCGCGCGGGAAGATCGGACCGGGGCAGGTGAAGTCGGGGCTGACGACGCAGTTCGTGGTG
>PXBW01000325.1 GCA_003566775.1 candidate division WS1 bacterium | reverse complement strand
CTCTACCTGCGACACAAGCCACAACGTGAGTAGTTACCGCCAGGGAGGGCCTCTGATGAAGTCCATCATGTGGCAGAAGATTTTCGTGATGACGCTGCTTGCGCTACTCGGCGCCTGTGTCAGTGGCGCCCCGGTGCACGCTCAGGCCGACCACGGTGCCCCTGGTGAGGTGCTGCTGTTCGACTTCGAGGGCGATGCTGCGCTGGATCGATGGGAGACGCAGCCGGGGGCGGAGCTTGCTCTCACGGACGCCTGGGCCTCTCGAGGGCGGCACGCGCTTGCCGTCACATTCCTCCGATGGGAGCCATCGCCGGAGGCAGACGTCGCCGATGCACCGGAGCCTGAAGACGACATCGAGGGCCTCGCCGACGCCGCTCGGGCGGCATCACAGACCCCGGCGGCGGTGGCCACCCGTGAGGCGGGCCTGCTTGAGGCTCTTGACCGGTTCAACTCCCTGCTTGACCAGCCGGAGACCGGCCTGCTGGATCGCCTCGAGTTCGACCTGCACAATCCCCATGAATTCTCGGTGAGCGTGCGCGTGGGACTGCGGGAGGCTGAGCGCCGCCTGGCCCCGAGCGCGCTCTTCACCGTCCCGCCGCACTCGACCCGCGCCTGTTCACTCGTGCTGGGAATGCCCACCCTGCGCGCCCGCCTGCAGGATGTGCGGACACCGTCGAACGTAGTGGCGCTGTCGATCTCGATGATGCTTCCCGCACGCGAATGCACGGTGTACGCGGATAACTTCCGCCTCAAAGTTGACCTGCTCTCTGCCACCGAGGAGCTTGCAGCCACCGCGGACGATATGCGCGATCGCACTGCCGAAATGCCCGATGCTGTGGGGGGACGCCTCTCAGCGGAGACAGCGCAACTGGCGGAGCTTGCGAATCGCCTGCGGCTGGATCTGACTGAGGGACACTTCGATTCATGGGAGCAGGTGCGCGATCTCCGCGAGCGCCTGGGGCTGCTGCAGGATCGTGTCGAGCAGTTCCGGCCCGACTTCAACCAGGCGCGCATCCGGGCGCGCTCAGCCGCTCTCGGCGATGCCCCGATGGTGCTGGCTGCCGAAAGCTCGATGCGACAGGTCTTCCTCGAGCAGGAGCGCTTCGAGGCAGAGTTCAGCGATCAGTACCGCCTGCAGGCGGCCCGCAATGAGTACGAGAGCTTCCAGACGGTGATCGTGCCGGTCGGGATCGACCTCGAGGCTGTGACGTGGGAGATCGCCGCTCCGCGTAACGCCGCCGGTGCCGAACTTCCGGTGAGCGTGCGGGTGGTAGGCTACGTGGACACCGATCAGCCGCGCTACACCGTCCCGCACACCGGATGGTGGCCGGACCCACTGCTTGACTTCATGGCCGAGATTGACCGGATAGCCTCGGACGAGGTAGTGCCGCTGTGGGTCACCGCGCAGGTACCCGCGGACGCCGCCCCGGGGCTGTACGAGGGTGCTCTGACCGTCCGGGCGGATGGCGTCGAGCCGCAGAGACTGCCCTTCTCCGTCGAGGTCTGGGACTTCGAGATATCGCGCACCAGCAGCCTGAGGACCCTCTTCTCCATGAGTCACATGTCCGGTATCACGCCAGGCACTCTATACGGGGAAGACTCCGCTCGCATGCACGAACTGTACGAAGACTGGCTGCTCGAACGCTACCGCATCGACCCCACCTTCATCTACGGGGCGAGCCCACCGCGGTGGAGTGCCGAACGGCTCAGAGAGTTGCTCGACCGGGGCCTGCAGGTGGTGCGCGTCATCAGCATCAACCCGCGCCGGGGGCAGCCGCTGCCTGAAGACTACTGGGAGGGCATGTTCGAGGAGCGCATCAGCCGTGCGGAGGATTACTTCGAGGTGCTCGACGAGGCGGGCGTGAGTGACCACGAGGGCGTGCTGCAGCTCACCTACCTCTTCGACGAGTGGTCCGACGCGCAGGACGGCGGGATCGACATCGTCCACGAGACTGCGCAGCGCATCACGCAGCGCTGGGCCGAGCGCCCGGAGATCCTCAACTCATCCTGCGCGCGATCACACCTATACGGCCTCGGCCGCTCCGGTGGAGGCGCGATCGACATCTGGTTCCCCGGCATGGGCACCTATGAGAACAACCTCGCCCACATCGAAAGGGCGCGGGAGGCCGGCAAGCAGATCTGGTGGTACTTCGCGATCGGCTCGTTCTCACCGCGACCGAACTGGTGGATCGAATCGCCGAGCATCGAGGCGCGCCTGATAATGGGGGCTATGACGGCGAAATACCGCCCCGACGGCTTCATGTACTACAACATCGCGCGCTGGTGGGAGCGGCCCACGGACCGCTGGGAGGCCGAACATGGTCGCCGCGGGATTATCAGCGAAGGACCACGCACTCGCTGGCATCCCAACAGCATCGGTCGCAACCCGGGCTCGCTCGCCAACGGCGACGGGAGCCTCATCTGCCCCGGTCCGGACGGTCCACTGGCCACGATCCGCCTCGAAAACGTCCGTGACGGTATGGAGGACTACGAGTATTACGTGCTGCTGAGGCGACTACTCGAGGAGCGCGGTCTGCCGGCCCATGAAGCGGAGGTGGCGCCAGAGGTCGTCGAGAGCATCGGTAGCTTCACTTATGACCCAGCCGCGGTTGAGGCCGAGCGCCGACGACTGGCTGAGCGCATCGTGGAACTGCTTGGGAATGAGCCGCGCGACTGATTTGCCGGACCGTGGCGCGCGAGATCTCGGCCTGCTACTTTCTGCTCGCTGCACCTGAACTTGCGTACTCCGCGTACAGGCGCAGATAAGTCCAGTACTCCTCCAGCGAGACTCCCGGCGGTGTCTGATGGTCCACGCTCGGCACAAAGCGCCCGCTGCGCATCAGCGGCAGCAGGCGCTCGAACTCGCCGCGAATCACCGCTTCGCCCCGGTTCATCACCATCTTGTCATAGTGGCCGATCAGAATGAACTCAGGATGCGCCTCGCGCAGCGCCATTCCGTTCCCCCCCGCCTGTCGCTCCAGCGGCAGCACTCCCTTCATCCCCGCGCGCTCCAGCCACGGGATCATCTCCGTCACGTCGCCGTCGCTGTCGCAGATCGCCACCGAGCCGATCTCCTCGATGACCGGAATGATCTCCCTGTAGTACGGTTCGATGAACTCGGCGTACGTCCCCTCCGAGAGCATCGGCCCGTGGTTGTACGACATGTCCTCGGCGAAGGTCACGAACTCCGGGACGGCGATCTCGGCCATCCGCCGCAGCAGGGCGATCGAGTGCTCCGCGAGGTCGGCGTTCATGCGGTGCATCAGGTCCGGGTGATCGAAGAACGCGAAGAAGTGTGGCTCGATGCCGAACAGCCGGCGCGGGAACCAGAAGAAGCCGTCGATCACCATCCAGAGCACGAAGCTCTCGCGCTCGCGTGTCGCAAGATGCTCCTCCAGCGCCGCGAAGTGCGCGTCATTGTCGGGGTAGAGGCACTCGCGCAGGTCGTCGTACTGCGCCGGATCGGTCATCACCGGAGCGCCGTGCTTCTCAGGCTCCGGGCAGCCCGGCCCCAGCGGCGTCGAGCGCAGGCAGAAGACCGGGTCGAGGCCGAAGTGCTCCTGCACCTGATAGCGCGACAGGCCCTCGGGCATCCCCTCGGCGATCCAGCGTTCCAGCGTCAGGTCCCAGTAAGGCGCCCACTCGACCATCGGCAGCCGGTCCACCGGCTCCCCGCGCATGGCCGCGCGAAAGCGCTCAGCGACGGTCACGGTCCCACCTGCCCGGCTTCACCGTTCATCTTCTTGATCTTCGCCGAGCAAGTCCAAAAGCCCATCCAGCCCGTTCGCGTCGAGGACTCCCAGTTGCTCCGCAATGTTCAACATGAAGCCCAGAGTCCTCTCAACATTGTCGGGATGCTCGACAATCTCCGCGGCCCACTCCTTCGCCTCTGGATGTGCATCCCAGGCGTCCCACAGCAGACGCTGCCAGAGGGCCGTTTCGGTCACATCACCGATGGTGAAGGCATCGACTTCCGGAGGTGGCGCGTCGGCCCTGCGTGTGACCAGCGCCAGAGCGATCAGCGCCGCGTTCTGCTCCATTGCCTCCATTAACGCTCTGTGCGCATTCTTTCCGGGACCGGAGCGCAGGAACTCTACCAGTGCGACCGCGGACAGCGATACCGTGAACGGCTCATCCGGATAATCCCGCAGAAGCCTGTACGCTCTGCGCACGGCGCCATCGATCAGATACCAGTTCACCAGGTGCCAGCGCATGCCGGTGTTGTCCGTGGGATTGAGCGAGATGACCCGCTCGGCCATCGCGTTGCCTTCGCGATTCTCTCCACGCGCCCGCAGTGTGAAGGCAAGCGCCGCGTGGGCGCGCACGAACCCGCGACAGCCGGGCTCGTGACTCCAGAGGTCATCGATGCCGCGTCGCCAGTGAGGGAGGCGGGCGATCTTCTTCTCGGCGCTCTCCTGCGCCCGGCGGGCAAGCTCCAGCGCCTCGTTCGACCCCTCGCCCTCAAGACTCCACAGGCACAGCAGCGCATCCACGCATTCGGGGTCAAGCTGAAGAGCTTCCTCTGCAATGTTCCGGGCGTTCTTCCAGTACTGAGGTAGATAGTCATACGCATCGTAGGCAAGCGACTGAGCAGACTCTTCAGCAGTCAGATCTTCCGGCAGTTCTGGATACTCCGTGAGATGCTCCAGTTCCTCCGGCTCGATCAGGCCGCGCTGTACCGCGAGCACCATCCGCCAGAGGCCTTCCTCCGTAGGCCGGGGCTCAAGACCCATCGGAAACATCATCGTCGGTCTCTGGCCATCTGCGTTCCTGTGCTGCAAGTCTTTTCACTCCTGAACCTGTCCGGTCTCGATTGCGTATTCCAGCGCCTCGTCGCTGCGAATGTCATGAGGCTCTCCCTCACAGGGAAGCTCCCCCGAGAGGATGGCCTCCTCCAGTGGTGACTCGCGCTTCTCGAACGGCGGCTCGACTCTGAGATGATTGAGCGCGGACTCGTAGATCGCCATCAGTATCTGCTGGGCCTGCAATGCCCCGGATGCCTCGTTTCGGTGCGCCGGGCCGCCGTCCATCCATGCGAGCAGTTCATCGAAGTAGCCGGGCTGTTCTATCGCCATGGGCGGATGAAATCCCTCCTCATCGAGGAGCACCGCCTGCTGCCGATTGAAGTTGATCGCGCCATCCGGGCCGATGAACTGATGATCCTGGTTCTTCACGCCATCCTCCATGTCCAGCGACAGAGTCATCTCGTGACCGCCCTCGAAGCGGATGAGAGCGTGGGTCATCTCCTCGCAGTAAGATCCGCGTTCGAAGCGATTCGTCTCACGCTGGATCCATCCGACCACGAACTCCCAGTCGGGTTCGCCCAGTATCCAGCGCATGTTGTCCACGAGGTGTGAGCCCATGTTGAGGAGCGCGCCGCCGCTTCGAATCGCAACGCTCACCGGTGAACCGATGGCCCCCTCCGACAGAAGCTTCTTCGCGGCATTGTGCCCGGGGGAGAAGCGTGTCTGATGGCCTATCACGAAGTAACAGCCGGTCTTTGCCGCCAGTGCCACCGCGTCCATTGGGCCACCAAGGTCCTCGCCCATGGGCTTCTCGGATATAACGGCCTGCGCCCCCGCCTCCATGGCGTCCATCGAGAGTCGCATGTGAGTGCGATTCCAGGTGCAGACGCTCACAATGTCCGGCCGCATCTCGTCGAGCATCTGCTGATGGTCTGTGTAACGATGCTCGATCTCGTGGGCGTCGCAGAACTCCTTCAGGCGCTCCGCATTTATGTCGGCTCCCGCCTGCAGTTTCACCCGATGGCTGTCCCGGTAGTAGCCTGCATGTCTGCGCGCAATGCCGCCCGTGCCGATGATCGCGGCGGTGTATTCGCCCATTTCAAGTACCTCCGACGGTCAGCGAAGCTCGTTTGCTGCAGTTCGTTGCATTTCTTCTCCGGGAACCGCCCGGCAACCTCCGTCTCACACAGGGTTGGCGTTTCTCGTCGGCGGAGACAGGCAAGCAGGCGCTCAAACTCGATAGTCTCCGATCCGGCGACGCAGTGACGAAGGCGAACGTGTGCCACCTGCAGCGAGGAATACCTCGACATCATTCCCCGACTGCGATAGACTTGGAGAGACACGCCCGCGATTCAGGCTCTGCGGAGGGCTGAATGAGCGCGGACTTCGGACTTTGCAAACAGGAGGTACAATATCATGCGCTCTCTCACTGTAGTGCTTACGATTCTGATTGTTGCGGTGCTCTTGTCCCCGGCAGGGGCTGAGGAGTACTTCCTCTCACCTGACGGTGACGACGATGCTGCGGGCACGCGGGAGGCTCCGTGGCGTACACTCGAGAGGGCCGCCGAGGCGGCTGAGGCGGGCGACAGCGTGACTTTTCTGCCGGGCAGATATGAGGGACAGTTACGTCCGGTGAACAGCGGCACCGCTGAGGAGCCGATAGTATTCCGCTCCGAACCGCGGCTCGCCGCCCGGCTGACAGGCAGCGGAGACGGCAGCCATGCGATCGTGCTGCGCGGCAACGCCCACCTGCGTTTTGAGGGTCTGCACATCGATCCCGACCCCGATCGCGGCGCATGGGTGCACATGCGGGACGGCTCGAATATTACGTTCGAGGACTGCCGCATGGAGAACTCGCGAGGCGGCATGCCGATGCACTTCGAGGACAGCGAGGACATCCGCGTGCTGCATTGTGTGATCCAGCGGCACGTCGGGCACAACATGTTCCGCCTGAGCAACTGCACCCGCGTACTGCTTGAGGGCAACACAATCAGTCGCACCGGCCACTCCCCGTTCCAACTGTGGCCGGATCATTCCAACAGTCGCGTGGTCATCCGTGGGAACGTCTTCAACGCCGCGTGGGGCCGCCCCTTCGAGCATTTCGGAACCGAGTATGTGCTCTTCGAGCACAATATCATCACCCACGCATTCAACAGCGGCCGCTCGGCCAGCGCAAATGCGAAGTTCGCGACGACCCGCAGCATCTTCCGCTTCAATCGCGTGTTCCGCAACCCTCACGGCTCCATCCACCTCTACCCCTTCCGCGAAGTCTGGCTTGACACGATTCGCCTCTACAACAACGTGTTCGACGACAGCGGTCACTACGGAATCGCGGTCTCAAGCTCCGGCGACCAGGTGAGGGACCTGATCTTCGCCAACAACATCTTCAGCCGTAACGATCCGCATGGCACCGAGCGACAGATTCGGATGCGCGGCGGCACCCCCGAGCAGACACTCCTGGTGCATAACGTCTTTGCCGGATCCGAGCGCGGCCTGCCGCTCGTACATGACTACGGTGATGCGTTCACCGTTGAAGCCCTCCAGGATGATCAGCTTCAGGCCGAGCACGGGGAGCGGTACATCGGTAACATGGACATCGATCCGGGCTACGTTGATGCCGACAACTACACTCACTCGCTGGGTGAGGACAGTGCGTTGCGCAATGCGGGGGTCTTTCTCACGGAGGCTGCAGGGGCGGGCGAGGGCACTCTGCTTGCTGTCGAAGACGCCGCGCCCTTCTACGACGGATACGGCATCGAGGGCGAGGTCGGCGACCTGATAGCGGTCGGCACACCCGATCAGCGCGCGCGGGTGGTTGAGGTGGACTATGATGAGAATACGCTGCGACTCGACCGCGAGATAAGCTGGCAGGACGGCGCGCCGGTAAGTCTTCCGTGGTCCGGCACGGCTCCGGACATCGGAGTGTACGAGCATGGCGACACCGGGCGCGTGAGCGTGCAGGTGATTGCCGAGCCCTTCGTGGTCGCTCCCGGTGAGGCGTGTACCCTGAGGGCAGTGATCCACGGCGACGCGCAGCCGCAGCAGATCACCTGGTGGCTCGGTGACGGCAACATCGCCGAAGGCCCCGAGGTCACGCACACCTACGAAGAGGAGTACGACTATGCCGTGCGCGTCCGCGTGGTTGATGCGGAGGGCACGGTTCACTACGGTCCGGGCTATGTCCGGGTGGCGGAGCCACTGGATCCCGACGCACCATTGGTGCATTCCACCTGGGGTCGCGATGATGACAGCGCGTGGTGGCTCTGGAAGAGTTACCGACCGATGCCCTCAACCTTCCGCGACATCGTAGATGCGGAGACCGGGCGGGGCTACCGCCACATCGTCGCCGAGGAGGATGAGGCGCGCCTGCCCGCGCAGATCCATCCGGCAGGCTGGGATATCGACCGCTACCCACGCGTGTCAATTCGCTACCGGATCGGTGAAGGTACGCCCGTAGGCATCCGATTGCGCACTTTCAGGGCGAGAACGGCACTGGTCGCGGCGAGTCCGGCGGCGCAGACAGAAGACGCGCGCCGCATCGCCGATTATACTCTTCACGACGATGGCGAATGGCACGTGCTTGAGTTCGACGCCCGGCTGATGCGCGAGGTGGAGTCGGGCCTGCAGGTACTGGAGGGCATGCACATCATCGACTGGCCGCGCTCGGCCGTGCAGGAGGGACACTTCATCGATCTCGACGAGGTAATCATCGGGCCCGAGCAGGGTCGGTGACACATCGTCTCCCGGCGACTATGCCGACCCGCTCCGCCCTGAATGCCCAGTTCGAGGAGTTGTCGGGCGTTGAGACGCCCGACAACTCAGTCGCATCTCCGTGCTCGGCACTTTTCCAGAGGTCCTGCGCGTTCCCCTCGCGCGACCGTCAGTTAGCTGCGTCAACCTCCTCGCCCTGCCAGCGCACCGTGCCGCGGTTGCTGCCAAAGACATCCAGCAGTGCGCCGTCGTGGTCGAAGCGCGCCGCCGCAACCCGACCCTCGGCGCTCAGCCCCCAGCCCGAAAGCTCGCCCGAGTTGGTGCGGAGCAGTACCACCGCGTGGCCATCCGGCAGCGGTATGCGCAGAGCATGGCCTGCGTCCATCTGTTCGTGCTCCGCGGCGCCGGGCAGTTCATCGTCCAACCGACCGGGCAGGAGCAGGGCGATGAACTCGCCCCTTTGCGCCGGCTCGAGCGTATCCGCTCTCATGTGATACTCCTCGATCTGCTCGTCGTACGGCGGACGAGGCGGCGGATCGTGCTCATCGAAGAAGGTTACCTCCAGGCCCTCGGGAGCGATCAGATCGATCCGGCACTTCGCCCGCTCTCCCGCAACCTCGAAACGCTGCGCGCCATCGTGCTGTTCGAAGGCGTAGGGAGAGTGCAGATAGTACTGGAAGGTAGCGGGTTCGGCCGCCTCAAGCTCATCGAAGATGACCACGATGTCCGGCTTGAGGTAGAGGACATGCCGGTCGGCCTGGTTCAGCAGCCCCACAGGGTAGGCTTCGATGGCATCACCCACGACGTAATCGCAGCTCTCCGTGGTGGCAAAATCAACGATGCGACCGGGCGCCAGCGGTGTGTGCGGCACCTGCCCCTCGCCGTTGACGGTGATAGCGTTACATGAGTGTGTCTCCCACGTCCACTGGCGATGGTGGGGGCTGCCGTGAATCTCGCGCGTGCCGCTGCGCACCAGCAGTGCGTCACCGTAGGCGTGAAGCTCGAAGGAGTTCTGGGCCTCATTCCCGTGGCTCCACGAGCCGAAGGGGCTCGACTTGAAAGAGACCTGCACGTTCTCGTGCGAATCGGTCAGATCGCTGTGCATATACGCGATGCCGGTACCCTCGAAGAGCCGGGCGGTCGGCAGTTCGGCGATCGATCGTGGCTCGATCTCAGGTCGCTCCCTCGCCCGTGCAAGGCGTACAAAGCCCATCCAGCCACGCTGATCGACCGGGCCGGTGATGCGATCGAGGTAGTCCGCCCAGTAGGGGTTGCCGGTCTGCAGCACGAACTGCGTCATCACCGGGCGCACGTTCTGAGGCCGTCGCACTCCGGTGGTATCACCGAAGGTGAGGCGCGGAGAGTTCGGCGGCTGCGCGTAGATGGGCAGATATCCCACCTGCGAGAAGAACGGTTTGCGGTAGCCGTCGAGGTCGAGCGTCGCCCGCATGATGTCGAGCCACTGGGTGATGCGGGTGAGATAGCCGTGCCAGTAATGAACGCCCTCGTGCCAGCCGCCGTCGTCATCGCTCCATACGGGGTAAACGTGCATGAAGATGTTGACGGCGAACCACGCCCACTCCTCGGCCTCGGGGATCTCGCCGTGGAAGGCAAGCCCGATCTCGCCGAGCCAGTGGTAAGCGCGATTCGGGTGGCTCGAGTAAGGATTCCACAGGTGCTGGCGCTGTCTATGCAGATGATCGTACATTTCGCGCCCGCGGATCAGCATGACCTCACGGCATTTCTCGCGCTCCTCCTCGGTCAGCACATCATGAAGCATGGTGTAGGCGCGGGAGAAGCCCCATGCGTAACGCATACCTGCCTCATCGTTGTAACGATAGCCGGTGGCACCAACGGGGTCCCACTCGGCCACCTGCATGAGCATCTCGCGCGCGGCCTCGGCGTACTCTTCCGACCCGCCGAGATGATAGACCAGTGCGAGGTTTGTGATACCGGTCAGCGGGCGCTCCACGTAGGATCGCGCCCCACGCCAGATTAGGGCCCACTCGGGGCTGAGACGTTCGACGCCCTCGGGGTACTTCTGATAGTCCTCGAGGGGTGCGGGTGATTCGAGGAAGTTATCACACCACGCCACGAGTTCCTCGTATCGCTCGCGCATCGGTCCCTGTGCAAGCTCGCGCAGCCACGAAAGCTCCTCCGGCCGCAGGAACAGCCGCGGATGCCCGTCGGGAACGCTCGCGAAGAGTTCCTCCCGCGCGGGCAGCGGGAAGTGCGCCGCGTCCTCGGGGATGGTAAAGGCACGGACCTCGCTCCAGGCGGATTCGCGCTCCTCGTCATCGATGAAGCGGACGCGCCAGTGATATGCGCCCGGATCGAGCGCGGTTGGCGGCCGGTGCGCGTTGTACTCGTGAACATCAGCCTCCCAGGCGATCTGTTCGAACTCGGGGTCTTGCGCCACCTCAAGCTCGTAGGAGACCGCCGCGTGCTGTGGACGCCAGACAAAGGAGGGCGGGTTTTCCGCAGTGATCTCACCCTCCTCAGGTCGAAAGCCCCACTCTTCGGGACGCGCGGGGGTGTTGTCGAAGGCCATTAGCTCCTCGTAACGCGCCTCCCGCAGGTGCGCGCGATCCCACCAGACCCTACCGATGCCAAAGCGGTTGAAGAGCTCGGGTGCCACATAAGCGGCACCCTCGGGCGCTGTGACGACATTTTCGTAGTAGGTCCACTCATCTGCCGGAGGCAGCCACAGGCGCATTCCCTGCAGAAAGTTGCGATCCTCATCCCACCATTCCACACGGATCTTGGCGACGTTGCCGCGGTCGATTCCCTCTGTCCGATACCAGGCGCTGACATGCAGATGCTTGCGATTCTCGAGCGGCACGGTCTCCATCCAGCAGCCGCGATCCTGCCGCGTGTCACACTCGATCCCGGCGGCGGGAGATCCATCGCGCCCGCCGGTCGGATCGTACAGCGGCCGAGGGTCGGTGTTCCAGTCGCGGAATTCCCAGCCCTCCGGCGCGGTGCCCTCTTCATTCGGCTCCAGCGTCGGGTTTGTCAGCATCTCCTCAGCGGATGCGCCGGAGAGCAGTAGAATTGCTCCGACGCAGATCGTGATTCTCCGCATTGCTCGTCGCATAAGTTGCCGCCTTTCACAAAGACATCACAGGTCGATTTACGCCAGCGAAGCGAACGGGAGCGGCTTCACCCCATCGATCACAGCGCGATGGTATAACAGCCTGGCTTGAATCATTCAATCATTGGGTTGGCTTCAGAAGCTCGGCCAGCGCCCGAAACTGCTCGACGCGATGGAAGGTCACAAGGTCATTGTCATGCTGGTTGGGGGCATCGCGGGCCGTTCGACTCACGACCAGTAGATCGTCTCCGTCGATCATCAGGCCGGCGTAGTTCGATGCCTGCCGCAGCAGCGGCCAGACGATCACGTAGCCCACCGGCAGCCAGTTGAGTGCATCAAAGCTGCAGAGGAGCGCGAGAATGCGCCGCTCGTTGCCCGGCGTCCCACTGAAACTGTCGTCCGTAGCGAGCCTCTCAGCAAGCCGCGTGTCCTGCGAGCGTGTTGGAAGGTTCGCGGTCATCCAGAATAGTCCTTCCCGCTCATCCCGGACAATGTTGAACTGATTCTGCGCGCCCGGCCACGGATGGAACTGAGCGAAGCGGTACGATAGACGCTCGCCATCGTCTTCAAGATCACATATCGCGCTAATCCCGGCGGTGGCGTAACCATCGATGCGTGTTCTCCAGCAGACGCGCAGTCTGCCCTGCACCTGCACCACATTGCCTTCGAGCCAATGGTCGTGGTAGGGCTCGCCCGGCCGGTCGTTCAATCCGCGCCGCAGCGAATCCGGGGTGCCGGGGTACCTCAGGTACTCTGATCGGCGCCAGGCATCCGGATCGGTTAGATCACGGGAGAAGTCGGCGGCAATCGCCACGGTGCGTGATCCCTTCCCATTGAACGCGCCCTCGTCGTTTACGGCGCCGAAGCACCAGTAGAGGGTTCCGTCCCTGACCACGTATGCGCCACCTGCGTTGTAATGCCCGCCCTCGAAGAGTTCAACCGGATCGCTCCAGCTTCTTCCCATGTCATCTGAGCGGATGATCTGCACCCCATCGCCGCGGGTCGGACCTGCGCCGAGGAAGTAGAGCGTGTCGCCCTGCGGAATCAGGCGTCCACAGTGAAATGCGCTTTCCGCCGGGAGTCTGTTCCAGCTTCGCCCGCTGTCATCGCTGTGGTGAAACTGCAGTACCGCGCGATTGTCGGGTCGCACCAGCCACGGAACCGCGCACAGTAACGTACCATCGGCGGTTCGCTCAAGCGACGGCGCGTCGCTCACCAGTCGGTCTCCAGGATCAACGCAGACGCTGGACGATTCTGCCACTACCACATAGTGCTTCGCCAACTGCTGCGAGGGTGTCTCCATGGCCTTCACTTCACCTTCAGATAGTCTGTCCGAGAGAGAACGAGTACCGTGGCGAGAAAGATCGCGACCTGATGCGCTGCGGCCAACATCACCGTTCCCTCCGGGCGCACGAGACAATCGAGCCCTGCGGCGATTCCGGTCACGTCCACCCCCAGGATGGCTTAATCGCGCAGCCAGCGCATGCGTCACCAGCATCAGCCGCACGAAGCTCAGCATGATTCTGAGGATTAACAGGCGAGGGACGCCACTCGCCCAAGCCCCTGCGCGGAGACTACCTGGCCAGCACGACGATTCTTCCATTGGCCGCGCCAAGCAGTACCGTCTGTTCCCCATCGGCGGCGATGGTGTTGGCGACGTCAAGGGCAGTCACCGCGTCATCCAACTCGATCTTCCTCTCGGCTTCGCCGCCGGGCGATAGCACGATGGCGGTGCCGTCATCGAGACCGGCCACCAGCCCCCCGCGAACCGCCGCGAGCATTCTCACTCCGGCGGAAAATCGGCGCGACCAGCGGATCTCGCCGTCGGCCTCGATGCACACGAGCCATCCGTTCTGCAGCCCGACCACGGTCTCCGCGGCTCCGTCGCCATCAAGGTCGGCGACGAGGACATCCTGAATGAAGTGACTGCGCGGTCGCGCAGGTCCGAAGGCGTGCTGCCAGAGGACCTGACTGCCGCGCGCGTCGAAGGCCCGAACGTCGTTCCAGTGGCCGGTATGCGCGACGACCACCTCCTGCGCGCCGTCGCCATCGAGGTCCACGGCATTAACCGCGCCGATTCCCCGCTGCATCCACCCGTGCATGCTGGTGGCGCCACGCGCAATGCCGCCGAACCTCCTGTTGGTGACAAGCTCGCGGTCGGGGCCGATGACCGAGGCGTTGGATGCCCCGGTAATGTGCTTGCCGACAACCACCTGCGGCCCCTCCTCGTGTTCGAGCAGCGCCAGCGCGCGCACATCGCCCCACTCGATCGGCACCCGCGCAAGCAACTCGCCCTCAAGTGACCAGTACTCCACGGTGCTGGGGCGCCCCAGCACGATCTCAAGCTCTCCGGAGCCGGTTGGATCGGCGATCATCAGCGACAGGATCCCCGGCTTCTGCTCGGGATCGGTGAACCACGGCGCCTGCCAGCGCTCCCCGACGCGGAAGGTCTCCGACACGTGCGAGGGGCGCTCCCAGAGCAGATCGCCGCTGGCATCCCACAGCCGCAGCACGTCATCATCGCCACCGCCGACCACCGCCACGCCGCCCGCCTCGCCCGGGATCGCTGCAAACGCGTTGAGCGCTTCGGGTAACTCGACAGTGCGCAGCGGCTCCGATGACTCCGCGGCGAAGATGTGCAAGGCGGGGTCATCGGTCGCAACCCAGAATCTGCGCGCATCGCCCTCGCCGGTCACCAGAACATGCGTGATCGCGCCCGCAAGCTCGGTCTCCCACGCGGGCTCCCAGTCGGCGATCTCGGGCAACTCCGGGGCGGTGGGAGCGGCGGGAACCTCTGTGCGCTCGATCAACCCGTCGAGTGCGTTGGTCAGCGCCGCTGCGAAGGCGGTCGCGTCGGGCAGGGAAGGCGCGGCCTCGCCATCGAACTCAATCGTACCCGCTTCGAGGCGCCAGACGAAGGAGACCGGCTCCTCGGACACAACCTCTCCGGCTGTGGTCGCAACGCAGCTGCCGTTCATCAGCGCGACCTTATCCTCAGTGAGCAGCGCCAGGTCCGCGTCGATCGCGATGCCCGCCTGCTCGTCGGCGAAGCTCCCGACCGAGACGAGGCCGCGGTCTCTGCCGTGGAAGACCGCGGCGTTTTCGCCCAGCGGCAGCATGCGCAGGTTGAACTGCCGCGCCTCCTCGTCGGCATAGAGAATGTTGATGAAGCCGAGGCTCTCACCCTCCCCCAGGTCCACGTTGCGTTGCTGAGTGAGCACACCCGCATCGACCGAGGTCAGTGCCGGTTGCGCGCAGACGAAGCTCGCGTTCACGCCGCCCGGATGCTGGCCGCCGAAGACGCCCTCGGGGCCGAGTATGCCCGACCCGACGGGTCGCCAGCGACACAGCACCTCGAACTCCCCGGCTTCGCGCGCGGTCACGATGTCCGCGACGATTGCGTACTCGTCATCGACCCACAGCAGATCGCGCTGCCACGAGGAGAATGCGGAGTCGGGGACCGTACTGCGTACCCACGCGATCCCGTCCTGAGCGACCGTGGCGTCGAGACGCGCCGCCTTCGCCACGCGAATCTCGCTCATGCCGTCGCGCAGCACCGTGACCATGTTCTCGTAGCCGTCGCACAGCAGCCGATCGGTCAGACGCAGGTAGTTGATCGAAGAGACGTGATGGGGGTTGCGGCCGCCGCCGTCATGACCGTCGAGCAGGAAGTAACCGTCATCGGGACCGAGGCCGGTGCGGTAGGAGAGGAACTGATAGCCCTCCTCCGCCGGGAAGGGAGCATCCGCCCGGTCCGCCCACGGCTGCGGCAGGGGCATCACGGAGATGCGCCCGATGATGTCCGTCGGTGGCGCGATCTCGATGTGAGGCGCGGGCCACCACGACTGTCCGATGCGGAAGACATCGAAGTCGAAGCCCGCCTGTCGCAGCAGCCACGCGTAGCGGCCATCCTCCAGCATCCACGTCGCGCGATGCATCAGGCTCAGGGTCTGCGAGCGGTTGCTCGTCTCATAGGGTCTTCCGGTCCACAGAATCTCCTGCGAACTCATCATCGTGCGCGCCATACCGCCTGCAACGTAGGTCTCCGGATCGGTGAGATGCCAGTACTCCAGCACCGGCTCGATCGAGGTGTTGATCCATCCCAGCGTGTCAAGCTCGCCCCAGGTGTTGTGCTCCACGAACCAACTGAACGACCTGCGCGCGTTGTCGATGCGCGTCTGCCACCGCTCCGCGGGATAGTATTTCGCGAAGTACCTGCTGCCGGTGAAGATCGTCAGCATGTGATAGGCTCCGTGGCGACTCGCCGCCATCGGCGCGTAGGTGTCATCGGGATCGTAGTAATCCTGCTGGGCGCGCAGTTCGTTTGTGATGCGCAGACGCGTCTCATGATCGAGCAGCGGGCTCTGCTCGATCAGGTCCCAGAGCATCGGCATGGTGTGCGCGTGATAGTGATAGTTCTCCACCAGCGGACGCTCCATGTCGTAAAACGCGCCGCTGGTCAGTATCTCCTCGGGAATGTTGTCCGGATCGGGCAGCGCCAGGCGCACGAACTCGCGCAGGTACTTCTCCTCGCCCGTCATGTAGTAAAGCGCCGCCTGAATGCTGATCGGATGCCAGCCGAAGGTGCCCGCCGGATCGTATCCGATTGCGGTGCCGTCAGGTCGCACCCGATGGCTGTCCCGCCAGCCGTACACGGTCTCGCCGATCTCCGGCGGTGTCATGCCCACGCCCAGTTCGATCTCCATCAGCCAGCCGAGGGTGATATCACGCTCGTCACCGAGCAGGCCCGCAAACTCCTCTGCCGCCGCCAGCACCCCGGCGTCATCGCTGCCGCCGACGAGGATCACGTTGTGCCCGGTGGCGTAAGGGTTGTGAAGCGAGCGTACCACACTGCCGCCCGGCCCGGGATAGCGCAGATCGAGCCAGGTGTAATACTCGCGATAAAGCTCGTGCATGAACTGCGAGGTTGCCATGTTGCCGAGCGCGATGACGGGGCGCTCGGCGAGGACCTCCCGCGGGTCACTGTCGCCGGTGATGACCGGAAGCTCCACGTTCGCGATGCGCTGGATGGCCTGCTGGATCGCGGCCAGCGCGTCTGCGTAGCGATCATCGGGCGCGACGATAGCCGCGATCGGCTCCCCGTCGCGCGTGATGGGTGTGTCAAGGTTGAGGTCCTTCAACTCATCGTAGGGCACGTAGCCATCCTCGTCCTCGGTGAGGAACGGGCCATCCACGTGGAAGAGGAAGGTTGCGGGCGCGGCGCCGGGCGGAGGTCTGAATGCCAGCTTGATGCGCGCGGGGCGGGCTTCGAGGTCCTCCAGTCCGCGCAGGCCGACCCGGATCGCGTGCCACTCGTCCGGAACGAGTTCGAGCGATGATCCCGCGTAACCCACGCGCTCGGCACCCTGATGAATCTCGGCCCGCACGGTGCCCTCGGGCAGCACGTCAGCGCCCTCGGGGGCGTGCACCATGATCTCAACCAGCGGCACCTCAAGCTCCATCACCTCCGGCGGCACCTCGAAGCCGAGAGAAGGCCAGTAAGGATTCGCAGGATCAAGGGTCACCTCCACGCGCAGGCAGCGCCGCCCGTCGGGTGCGAAGTCATCAACCGTGGTGACTTCGAGTGCCTGATCTCCGCCGTCCCCCCAGAGGGTCCATCCAAGAAGCGGAGCGGCGTCATCGGTCAGCGGTTCATCTGCGGGCGCAGCGACTGCGAACATCATCGCCAGCACAACGAGCAAGCACAGCGGAGTGAAGTATCGCATCGTCGTGACCTCATTCCTGCAGTTCCCGGTGCGTGTGAACCCGGCATTGGCCGAGCATCAACTCATGTTGCAGTTTCCACTGCGGTCGGTCTCAGACCTTCTCCGGAGGGCCCCATCACAAAGGCCTCCGCGGGGCGAGAGGAGAATACTCTTCGGGAGATTCTCAGCGAGTGATCGCAGTCACATGAGGAGGCGCGCAGATGGCATTATCCGCGGACTACTGGGCGAAGATCGATCCCGACAGCGTTCCCGAGATTGTCTCTCCCATTCCCGGTCCGACCTCGGAGGAGCTTAACCGCCGAGGCGGCGCTCACATGATCGGATACTCCAGCCAGGTCAGGCTCTGCCCGGTCGCCTTCGAGAGCGGCCACGGCGTAACGCTCACCGATGTCGATGGCAACCGTTACATCGACTTCTCCAGCGGCATCTACGTAACCACGCTGGGGCACTGCCACCCGAAGGTCTCCGAAGCGGTCGCCGACGCGGCGCGCACTCTGATGAACGCTCATGACTTCAACACTCCGGTCAAGGTCGAACTGCTGGAGAAGCTCGCCGAGGTGCAGCCGTGGGACCTCACTGGAATGCAGCTTTATGACAGCGGCACCACCGCCGTCGAGGCCGGACTGCGCGTCTGCCGCGCCGCCACCGGAAAGACCGAGTTCATCTCCTGTTTCATGGACTTCCACGGCAAGACCGGTCACGCGGTGAGCCTCGGCAGGATGGACCCGGTGAGCGGTCCCGGACGCACCCAGGGCTTCTACCTCGTGCCGCGCCCGGACCCCTATCGCCCAACATTCACCGGTCCCAACGGGGAGATCGACACCGACGCCTACCTCGACTTCTACGCCGAGTTCATCGACAACGCGACGACCGGCCAGGTTGCGGCCTTCGTGCTGGAGCCGATTCAGGGCTGGGCAGGCTCGATCCTGCCGCCGGATGACTTCTTCCCCAGGCTGCGCGAGTTCTGCGATGAGCGCGAGATACTTCTCATGGCCGACGAGGTCCTCACCAGCATGGCCCGGACGGGCAAGTACTTCTGCATGGAGCACTGGGACACCGCACCTGACGTGGTTACCATCGGCAAGGGCTTCGGCAACGGCTTCCCGGTAACCGCGATGCTGGTCTCCGAGCGGTACAAGGAGAGCATCGAGCGCATCTCCGCCTCCACCAGTTACGGCGGGAACCCGATGGCCTGCGCGGCGGCGCTTGCCAGCATCGAGGCCATCGAGGAGGAGGGGCTGCTCGACCACGCGCTCGAACTCGGGGAGTTCATGCTGCAGGAGATGCGCGCGATCCGCGACCGCCATCAGATCGTGGGCGATGTGCGCGGCGTCGGCTGCCTGCTTGGGATCGAGCTTGTGAAGGACCGCGAGACCCGCGAGCCGTTCGAGGAGGCCGGGCGGATGGTCTACCGCCGCGCCTTCGAGAAGGGCCTCGCCTGGGTCCCCGCGTGGCACATCCTGCGCATGTCCCCGCCGATCGTCATGCAACAGGAGGTAGCCGCGAAGGGCCTCGCCATCATCGAGGAGGCGATCGACGAGGTGGAGCGGGAGCTTGGGTACTGATGCTGACCTGCAGGCGCAGTTGCTCCCACACCGCGCCCCGCTTCCGGGGCGGACGGACTACCCGTTCACTCGCACTGAGGACTAATCGCACTGCGTGCCGGAAAACTCTCTTTCTCTCCGGGCACGGAGAGCGGAGTCGGGGAGTGAGGTCCGGCGGCCGTGTGCGAGAGAACAGACCCTACCGTCTTATCTCAATTGGATTCGCGCAGATCAGATTGCCCTCGCGGTCCATCGCCTCCGCGCGGACGAAGCCCTCGTCGCCGGCGATCTCGTAGTCGATCTGCACGTGGTCGCGTCCCTCCGCCCACGCAATAGCGAGCCTGCGGCGTTCGCCGCTGAAGCGTTCCCGCGGCAGCCCGTAAATCTGCATCATCTCCGCGCCCTCTGCCACGAAACGCAGCCTTCGACCGTCGCGCGAGATCTCCCTGAAGCACGCGGGCGAGGCGGCAAGAGCGTAGAAAGCGCCCGCCTCGATCGAGGCCCGCAATGATGCCCGGGTACACTCATCGGCGGAGACCATGATTCCGACATCGGGTGTGATGGTGTGCAGATCGTGGGAGTCGCTTGTGGCGAGCGCCCACAGCGCAATCGGCGTGACGCCCTCTCGCGCCCGCCAGGTCCAGACGGCGTCGAGGCGGTCGATGGCAAGCTGGAAGCCACTGCCGATGTTGTGTGTGTACACCTCCATCGCAGCGTACCCGGAGAGGTTGCAGATCAGATCCCTGCTGGTGAAGGCCCGATGTGCGGCCTCGCTCGCGAACTCGCGCAGCTTCGGATGGGCCACCACCGGAAAGCCTCCCGCGGCGGCGATTGCGTCAATGAAGTCCTGCGGGGAATTGCTCTCGGGGCGCTCGACCTCCGCGAACAGAGAGAGCACGTCGCCCTGTGCAGTGTTGAACTCACAGTTGGGCAGCAGGACGGGATCGCTCGCATCGTCGCCGGGAGTGAACAGGTCGTGATCGGCTATCGCGGCGAAGTCGAACTCACACTCGCGCAGTCGCGCCATCACCTGCTCCATCCCGGCGCGCCCGTCGCTCGCGGTGGTGTGAATGTGCAGATCGCCCTTGAACCATGAACGGTCGAATGCGCCGTCGTAGGGATTCAGCACCTCGACCGGCGCGTCATCAGTATTGGACATGCCGTCGCACCGCCTTTGACTGGCCGGTTGATTCAGCCGTCGTAACCCGTTGGAGGGAGATTACGCCATGCCGTTGAATCAATCCTCCTGATCGTTCCCTGCCTTCATCGGAGTGCACCACCGTCGGGCGGGATGAATATCCTCTGGCGGTCGCGACGCTTGCGTCGGACTGATCATCGCCGGAATCTGTCAGGGTCGCAAGGTGTCTATTGCGTGATTGAGAACAGCAGGCGCGGTAGCAGATCGTCGCTTGCTGTCAGGGTTCGGTCTCCTCTTCACGGAACATTAAATGGCAAAGAAGGAGTCTACCCCACAAAGGTTGAATATGGTATCGCAGGAGAAACTACACAGGAGGTGCATGGCATGAAGCGCCACGGTTTCACGTTGATCGAGTTGCTGGTGGTGATCGCGATCATTGCGATCCTGGCGGCGATTCTCTTTCCCGTGTTCGCCAGAGCACGAGACAGGGCACGCCAGGCGAGTTGCACGAGCAACCTGCGCCAGGTGACCCTTGGGATCCTCATGTATGTACAGGATTACGATGAGACGATGCCCGGCTTCAAGATTCACAAGTACTGCAGTGACTCGCGAGGTGATGGGTGGTACGAGAGTCTTGAACCCTACACCCGGAACGAGCAGATAGCGATCTGTCCCAGTGGCCAGTACGAAGCAACCTGGGGACGCTCTGCAATGCCCAACTCCACGGGTTTCTGGGGCCGCACGATGATTGCAAGCTACGGGGTCCCGGCACAGGACAGCACCTGCCGCGACGTACTGGGCAATCTCGGGACGGCGTGGACCTATTATCCCCCCGGGCGGCGTATCGCTGAGGCGACGAGACCGGCGGAGACGGTCATGATCTTTGAGTCCAACAGTTGCTGGACTCAGCAGACGAGCGGCTACGGTTACGACAACAGTGGGAATCTGCGTAGTATCAGCGAGGCCGGTCTGCGAGGTCGGCAGCACTTTCGGCACAACCTGCAGATGAATGTGGGATGGATGGATGGTCACGCGAGGTCAATGAACCCCGGTGACATGGCCAATCTCGACATCTACCGAATGGTGAAATAGGCTCGACGAGACGCCTGGATCAATCTCCGGGTTTGCAGTGGCCTCCGGCATGGTCTTTTGTCGGAGGCCGTTTTCATTGATTGCGCCTTATGCCTGTCTACGGTCTCCTCCCATCCTCAGCCCATCTCCTCAGCGTTCGATATGATATACATGCCGCCACAATCCGTTTTTATCCCTAAGTATTAAATTATCTTGCATCGACGCAGAATAATGGGTATAATAGCAATAGTAGAGCTATGTGTACATCATTGTATCAGGAGGTGCGTTCATGAGACGCAGCGGCTTCACCTTGATCGAACTGTTGGTGGTGATCGCGATCATTGCGATCCTGGCGGCGATTCTCTTTCCCGTATTCGCCAGGGCACGGGACAGAGCGAGGCAGGCGAGTTGCTCGAGTAATATGAGGCAGATCGGCCTCGGGATCCTCATGTATGCTCAGGACTACGATGAGATGTTGCCCGGCTTCAAGATCTACTGGGCGCCCCCCGATTCGAATCGGCGTGGTGATGGGTGGTACGAGGGCATAGAGCCCTACACACGGAACGAGCAGATAAGCATCTGTCCGAGCGGTCAGTACAGCCAGACATTTGGCAGGGGCGACTTGCCCAACGCGACGGGCTTCTGGGGCCGAACGATCACGGCAAGCTACGGTGTGCCTGCGCAGGACAGCACCTGCCGGGACGTGCTGGGCAATCTCGGGACGGCGTGGAACTACTACCCGCCGGGCCGAAGACTTGCGGAGGCCACCAGGCCATCGGAGACGGTCATACTCTTTGAGAGCAACCACAATTGGACTCAGCAGACGAGTGGCTACGGCTACGACAACAGTGGAAACTTGCGACCGATTGGTGCCGATGGCTCCCGAGGGCGTCACACCTTCCGGCACAGCATGCAGATGAACGTGGTCTTCATGGATGGTCACGTGCGGTCAATGCATCCCGGCGACATGGCCAATCTCGACCTCTACCGAATGATCAAGTAGGCTGCGATAGCGCCCGGTCGGGTTGACAGCACCCGATTTACCTGCGGCCTCCAGCGCACCTGCTATGATGCGCTGGAGGCCGCGTCGGTTCTCCGACTGATTCGCCCTTTCTCTGCCGCTTCTTCCCTCGCTTTCACCGGCGTCTTCACCAGTAGCCGGGCGCTTTCGGGTAGCCCGCCACCTGCGCCTGGTTGGCGAAGGGTTGATAGCGGTAGTCCTCGCTCATCTCGTCGATGAGGGCGAGGTCCTCGGCATCTACCACAAGCTCCAGCGCCTCGTACATGGGCTGGAAGTGCTCACGCCTGCTCCCGCCGAGAATCGGGGTGGTGATCGACGATTTGCTCAGCACCCACTTCATCGCGAGCTGGTGGATCATGACGCCGTTGCGGGCGGCGATGTTCTCAAGCTGCTCCACCATATCGAAGACATCGTCGGTGAGGTAGCTCTCGCGCTGCCGCTGACTGCTGAAGCGCGAGCCCTCCGGGGGCTCCTTGCCGCGCTCGTACTTCCCGGTGAGGATCCCGCCGTGGAGCGGACCGTAGCCCATGATCGCCACGTTGAACTTATCGCAGAAGGGAATTGTCTCGTTCTCGATGACGCGATCCATGATATTGTATCGCACCTGCGCCGATACGATCGGCTGCAGGTCGCGGAGCGCCGCCCTGCCCAGCATCTCGGCCATCTGCCACGCGTAGTGGTTGCACACGCCCGCGTAGCGGATCTTGCCGTCTCTGATGAGCGTGTCGAGTGCCTCGAGCGTCTCCTCCACGGGCGTGATCGGGTCGGGGTGATGAAGCTGGTAGAGGTCGATGTAGTCGGTCTGCAGGCGTCGGAGCGAGTTCTCACAGGCCTCGATGATGTGTCGCCGGGAGCAGCCGCCTCCCTCGCGCCCGCCTCCGCCCTCGCGGTCGAACATCTTCACCCAGAACTTCGTGGCGATGACGATGTTCTCGCGCGCCACGGAGGTCTCCTTGAGCGCGCTCCCCATGACCTCCTCGGACTCGCCGCGGCCGTAAGCGTCGGCGTTGTCGATGAAGTTGACGCCCGCCTCGAAGGCGTCCTCGAAGGTGGCTACAGTGGTGTCGAAGTCACATTCGAGCGGGAAGTTCATCGCACCGAGACAGTAGCGAGAGACCTTCAGTCCTGTATTGCCGAAGACTACGTATTCCATGCGTGTCATCCCCTTGGTCGCGGATAGTAGATTCGTGCGGATGTGCCCGCGATGAGGGAGATTCGGCGCGAGAGGGTTGAATGCCTGCCGCAGCGATGGCGCGAGGTCCGGAGTGAGGGTCCCCGTGGCTCACTGTCTGCGCCGCAGGGGGCAGCGGCGCAGACAGCGGCCTCTTGCGTGGGGGGATGGCGAGCGGGGCACTCAGTCGTGATGCCATCCGGGGATGATGCGGTCGATGTTGTGTACGCCGGGAATGTGTGGCTGCAGCGTCTGATCCCACGTCATCCACCTGACGCTGCCGTCAACGAAGCCGTAGTTGGCACCCTCGTTGAACACATCATGTCCGATGCGCCCCTGGAACCAGCAGGCGCCCGAGTCGGGACGCACGTAGAGGTCGAGGTCGTTCCAACTCGGAGAACCGTCCGCGAAGTCGTTCGGCCACGGATGATAGCCAAGGGCCGCACTTCCCTCGGCGCGCGTTGTGATGGCGACCTGCTCGGAAGGGCGGCGGAAGGAGGCCATCGTCTGACCGTGGAGGATCAGCCCGCTGATAAGATAGTCGCTTGATGCGGTTGAGTCGTCCATGTACGCGGGAGTGCGGAAGACCTGCTCGTTATTGACGTAGGGCATCAGCGGATACCACCAGGCGCCGCCGGTGCGCGGATAGGTCTCATTGTGATCCTGAGCATACATCATCAGCGCCAGACTGATCTGCCTGACGTTGCTGAGACAGGTCGTCTGTCGCGCCCGGTCGCGAGCGCGTGCGAACACCGGGAAGAGTATGGCGGCCAGGATCGCGATGATCGCGATGACCACCAGAAGCTCGATGAGTGTGAATCCAACTCTACGGCGGTACGAGGAGAGCATAGGTGTAGCCTCCATGTATGGTGATGATAGATTACGGCACCGCTGTGTGCGGGGCCTGATGCTGCGGATGCAGCGACATGGGGTCTACGCGGGCAGGGGCGGTCCTCGGACCGGCGG
>PXBW01000146.1 GCA_003566775.1 candidate division WS1 bacterium | reverse complement strand
CTTTCTTTGCAAACCCTACATTCTGTGCAAAATGAGTGGCTTGCTTTCTATGATCTTCAGTGTGGCCTTGGCTGACGCAGGGAAGGAGGCAGGGCTTTCGGAACGGCCGTTTGTTCCCCCCGCAATCTTTGTTAACATCGTCTACGGGTACCGCATGCCTACGGAAGACGACTTTGCACGTTGGCTTCGCAAGGAAGAAGACCCCTATGTCCGTGAGATTGCGCTTCTTGAACTGGTACGTATTTCTTCTGATCGGGAGGCCTTGATTCTTACACTGACGGAGGTGGCAAAGAATGATGATTCGGAAAGACTGCGGAGTAGCGCGATTGCTCAGCTCGGAAGCATTGGGGTGCCAGCCGCGAAGAGTTTAATCGAATTGATGGGCTCGGAGGACGCATCTCTTCGACTGAGAGTGGTTCTTGCAATTCATAGATGGGACATTGTTTCCCAGTTGGAATTCTTGCCAATGCTGGGCGGGCCCTGGGGTCGGTCCGCACATAGTTGCAGAACGCTTGGCCGCTGGACGCACTGCAAAGAACTCTGCCGCTGCCACCCGCGCGAGCGCGGCGCGCCCTGAGCAGCGTCCGCACAAGAGCAGATTTCGGGCTTGACCGCCCCGCCGGCCCCCGCCTATCATGCCGCTGTCATGGGCTACCACCTGAGAGCGGGGGCCGCGGCGGGGCCGCGGGTGGAGGGGCGCGCAACTCGGCATGCGCGCACGCCCCGCGCGCGTGTCGGATCTGGCTACAGATACTACAGTCCCGAGCTTGGGCGGTGGATCAATCGGGATCCGATTGGGGAGGAGGGTGGGATAGGCCTTTACGCTATCACCGCCAATGTTGTGCCAAATGAGATCGATTACCTGGGCTTATATTGCGTATACCTATACCGTTATACTAATACTGAGCTAGTAAGGGGGCCGTATAATTGCACACCGTGGATGAGAGTGGTATCCGGTCCTCCGGCCGATTTCTTTGGCCAATTACCTGGGTTTTTCATCGGCATTGCGTATGACGTTCGCATGCAGTGGTGCACATACGAGTACAGCAGATTCAGGACGAGTGTATACTTGTGTTGCGATTGGGAAGAGGGTGTCTATTTCGAAAATAGGAGGATCGAAATAGGGCCGCGATGGACAAGACGTAGACCCAGGGTTCGGTTCCTGGATCCCCCGAGAATGGCATAAATGACATGAAGGGCAAAGCTCGCATATGTTTGGCCGCCGTTGTTGCGTTTACTTTTCTGTTTCTGATTACGATTGTCCACTGGGATCGTAGAAATGCAAATTGGGACGCCACGATATTGATGACTACAAATCAAGCCTTGTTGTTTCGCCATTCACGAGGGGTTGGGATAGTGCGTTTCTTAGAAATCGAGTTTGAGAGCACCATATACGAATATCGCTTTCTCGCTGACTCCTCTGAGAACGAAATCCACGATCGAGTCCATGTCGCTCATCGAAGTCTGCGTGTGGGGCCCATCGACGTGGATATCAGCAGCCCCTCTTCTCACTATATTCATGCCGGGGATGTTTGGCTATCGTGGTCATTTCATAATTCGGGACAGGCATGGATTACTTATCACAGGGGTAATGCCAACGTTGCTTTGTTGAATGCAGATGAGTTTGAGCGCGTCAGCCTTATTAGGGAAGCGCCAAAGTCACGCCACAGCAATGAGCAGCGCTAGCTATTTGTGCCCGCGCGAGCGGCCCTTCCAACACGTCCGGGGCACGGTGTCGGTCGTCACATAGTTGCAGAATGCTCGGACACGGGAGACTCCGCGAGACCGTCGGTGCTGCCGCGCGCCCGAGCCTATGCGCCGGTTGTGCGGCCAGACGCGGGAAGGCGTTTTCCGGCTTGACCGCTCCTCCGGGCAGGTCCACCATGTCGCTGTCATGGGCTACCACCGGAGAGCGGAGACCGCGGCCGGGCCGCGGGCGGAAGGGCGCGCAACGCGGCATGCGTGCACGCACCGCGCGGGTGTCGGATCTGGCTACAGATACTACAGCCCCGAACTCGGGCGGTGGCTCAATCGGGATCCGATTCTAGAAGAGGGCGGGCTGAATCTGTATGGCTTTGTGCGGCACGACCCAATAGGCGGCTTGGATTTCCTCGGAAAATGGAAGCTCCCGCAACTCCTTCGGCCTTTTCTGGACGGCTTTGGGCCCAGCGGTCGGTTTCAGTGGCAGGAATATGAACGTATTCTATCGTCACCCCTTGATGTCGACAGAGGCCGAAAGGTCCAGCGGGGTGCGGACTGTTCCGTTCTAGGCGAAGAGACGTGGTGGCTCGAAGAAGGACCTGCCTGGTGGTTCAGTCGGGAGCGAGTGGGCGCCACACAGTACATCGAAAGCGGTGGGCGGAGACGCAGCCTGACCGATCCCTTCTGGGTCTACACAAGGCGCGACGATCACGTTGAAAGCCCTTTCACACGACGGACAGCCACTTGTCGAATACATCACGGGCGATGCCAATGGGTGTATGACGAGATCCCGACGATTGTCTATAGACGAACATCGCGCACCACAACACATCGTTATCGTGTTCTGCGGTGGATAGAGTTCGGCCAACCCGCGCCGCCACGTTTTCATCCATTTGCATAGGACATGGGGCCCATGAAACAATCCGCACGCAGAAGACTTGGCGCGGTATCGACAACCTCTCTCGCCATGGTGTTGACCCTCGTGTTCCATGGAACCGACAGGGCGCGGGCCATTGGGCAGCCGGCCGATGTCTATGATGCGCGCTACGGGCGTCCCGCAGAGGTTACGGAGTCTCGTGGCTATTCAACGGCAGAATGGGCTGTCTTTGTCCATCTGCGGAACGGACGCACACGCGCTGTGACGTACACGCGGCTCGGGAGCGATAATCGAGGAGAACTCGCTGCCCGGAGCCTCACGGATGACGACGTGGGGGAGATCCTGAGGCATCACGATCCGGATCAAAGGGGGTGGAGGGCTGCGCGCTCCCCAAATCAGGCCCGGGTCTGGACGCGAAACGACGAAGAGGTGGTTGCGTTCACGAGGGATGGGGTGGTGTTGAACGTGTGCGATGCGCACGATCCTCCGTTCAGCGTTCCGGAAATCGGGAGTGACGACGCGCCCGGCGGAGGTGCACAGCAAGAGGCCGCTCCCCCGTCGACTCGCACAATGAACGACGAGAAGGGCTTGGAGGCGCTGGCACGCCGCACGATAGAAGTGCAAACGGACATCGCGCTCGCTTCCCTATCCTTTCGCGAGGTGCGCGAAATGACCTCCTCGGATGGCACCGCCGTTGTGTTGGTGGTCTTCGACCATGCGCAAGGCGAAAGACGCGAGTCTGTGGGCTTGGCTTCCGAGGCGGAAACGGTGAACGTAGTCATCGTGGAGTTTGACCCGAGTGCCGGATTACACGTAGAGCGCGGCATCGTGCGCCGCGGCCGGCGTCACGTTCAAAGACCTGACTAGAAACCGTGAAAGGATCATCGGGTTCACGTCCTAACACTTAACAAACCGCTCGTCTGAGAGCCATCGGGGACAGGGGGCGCAACCAAGAACACTCTTGAGCTCACGGCTGTGTTCCCGATGGTGGCAAGAGGCTGAAGGAGAGCGAGATCGGATAAAGAGGTGGACAGCACACAGCGCCGGTGCTAGCGTTCCGTTCATGAAACGCGACGCATGGAAGCAGTATCCCGATGCCCAGGTTCTGGCCCGTGTGAGGGTGCGGCTCATCGAGCCGGGCGAGAAGCCGATGTGGGACGAGCTGATTCGTACGCGACACTACTTGAAGAACGCGAATCTGGTCGGTCGGCAGTTGCGGTACGTGGCCGAACTGGATGGGCGCTGGGTCGCGTTGGTGGGCTGGAATGTTGCGGCGTATCATCTCAAGGATCGGGAGGAGTGGATCGGCTGGTCGATCGAGCAGCGGCTGCGACGGCGCAAGTTCGTAGCGCAGAACAGTCGTTACCTGCTTCTGGTCGATGAAGGCCGGTATCCGAATCTGGCCAGTCGGGTGCTGGCGCTGTGCACCCGGCGCCTGAGCGCGGACTGGCAGGAGGCGTTCGGCTACGGCCTTCTTGCGCTGGAGAGCTTTGTGGATCGGGAGCGCTTTTCGGGCACATGCTATCGGGCGGCCGGGTGGGAAGCGTTGGGGCCCACGCGAGGCTATCGGCGGCACCATCGCGATTTCTATCAGCACGATGGGCACCCGAAGGAGCTTTGGGTCAAGCCGCTGCATCCGAAGGCCCGCCGCTGGCTCAGCGCCCCTTCGTTGCCCCCGCGGTGGGCCCGGCAGGAAGATCGGGTGCTGCACTGCGGCTACACGGCCAAGCAGTTTCGATCGCTCTGGGCGCGGTTTCAGGCCTTGGCCGAGCCGCGCAAGCGCAAGGGCCGGCTCTATGGGCTGGGGTCGATCCTTGCGATTTGCGCGCTGGGAACCTTGGCGGGCGCGCGCGGCACGCGGGCGCTGGCCGAGTTCGCCGAACACCTCAACCAGACGCAGCTTCGTATGCTGCGGTGCTATTTCAACAAGAAGACGCGGCGCTATGTCGCGCCGAGCGAGCCGACGATTCGCCGGGTGCTGGGCCTGGTGCGAGCCGAGGAGGTTGAAGCGGTCCTGATCGCATGGGGCGGGGTCGGTCCGCACATAGTTGCAGAACGCTTGGACGCCGCGGGGGCATCGAGACCCACTGCCGCTGCCACCCGCGCGAGCGCGGCGCGCCCTGAGCCGCGTCCGCACATGAGCGGATTTCGGGCTTGACCGCTCCGCCGGGCAGGTCCACCATGCGGCCGTCATGGGCTACCACCTGAGAGCGGGGGCCGCGGCGGGGCCGCGGGAGGCGGGGTGCGCAACTCCGCATGTGTGCGCAGCGCGCGCGGGTGTCCGATCTGGCTACAGATACTACAGTCCGGGGCTGGGGCGGTGGGTGAACAGGGATCCGATTGAGGAAGAGGGCGGGCTCCATTTGTATGGTTTCTTGGGAAACGATCCATGTCATCATCTTGACATACTTGGAATGCACGCCTTCAGAAGAGTGTTGCGTTTCGTGATGTGCGGCAGGAATACAACATCCCACGCAGACGGTCCTGCCTACGCCGATTTCGACGAGCACTTTGAGATACCAGTCTCCATCACCTATAGAGGCCTTGCATTGCCAGCGCCGGTTCCACCGTTTCAGATCCCATTGCCCGATTTGACCACGATTTCCTGGCGATCTCCGTCACGGGATGGGTGGCTGCAGAATGAAAGGCTCGGGGGCTCGCTTTGCAGAGTGAGATTTCGATGCGTACAACCCTGCAGGTGCGAGTGCGACGAACGGGTTAGATGGACATGGTCGGCACGATGGGTTTCCAGCGAGGGGTGGGCCTATGGACGCGTTACGGGCGCATCTCCTCGCGTAGTTGGCAGCAGTGGATGGGACTGCCATATTGAAAGGGCACAAGTCGCTGCCCGATGTAGGGAAGAAGGGGGAGACGTGCGCTGCCAGTAGGTGACTGTAACTCCATGACGTCCGATCAAGAGAAACAAGAGTGAGACCTCGCATAGCTCATTATATCTTTCGCCTCTGCATGGTAGGAGTGTTCCTGATCTCCTTTGGGAGCGGTGTGTATTGGGAGCGGTATTGGAGCGATGTGCGAAGGAGAAGGTTTCGGGCCGCAAGCCATCCCGCATTGCAGATCCGGTTTGCGCACAGTGCCGCAAACGGTATTACGGTTGTCTCGCGCCCCGCAGAATCGCCCTCGCGACGGGCGACGCTCTCGCTTATGCGCAACGGTAAGACGGTGATGATCGATGCTGGAACAAAGGAATCGTGGGATCAATTCGCCCTGGGGTCCGCCGGAGATTCAGTATTTGTGCTGTTGCGCATATATGACATAGACGACCGATACGAGTTCTCCCGGATGGCACATCTGCGGCTTCCGGGGCTAGAAGATGACCTTGAGTCGTATTCGTTCGAAACCCTGTTTACGCGAGCGGATCTGGAAGCCGGCGGGAGTGAGACGTGGATTGAAGAGATCGCCGGCGTGAGCCCGGATGGGGAGCGCGTTCTTCTGACTCAGGCATTCCTTGTGGAAGAGACCGATCACAGTAAGCTGTGGGCATATCGGTATGTGGTTTACGATATCGCGGCGAATGCATTCGAGACAGTGGCATTTGAAGCGGTCGAAATGACGCCCGTGATGGAGAGGAAGGCGAGCCCGTAACCGCAGGGAGCCCCGTGCGGTACGGCACATCGTCGCGGCACGCTCTTCATCCGGAGGCCGAAGTGAATATTTACACGCTCGTCTTCAATCGTGTTCCGTTCACAATTGACATCCTCGGCCTCTCGCCTGTTCGCGGCACGCTTACGACGTGCACTCCGTGGATCTGGACCTTCGAGACCCGG
>PXBW01000135.1 GCA_003566775.1 candidate division WS1 bacterium | reverse complement strand
CCGGACGCGATTCAGCGGGGCTTGATGGGGCAGATCATCTCGCGTTTCGAGGCGGTGGGAATGGCGATTGTGCGCATCCGGTTGACAACTGCCAGCCCCCAGTTCATGCAGCGATTCTACGCCGAGCACCGGCAGATGCCGCACTTCGATCGCCTGATTGATTACATGACGTCCGGGCCGCTTTGCTTCATCGAGATGGAGGGAGCGGACGCTCTGAAGCGGGCCAGAGTGCTCGCGGGAGCCACCGATCCGATTGAGGCGGCCCCGGGCACGATTCGCGGCGATCTTGGCCTCTATCTACCGCGCAACGCTCTTCACACCTCAGATTCTCCGGAGGCCGCGAGAAGCGAGATCGCTCTTGTCTTTGATGACGGCAAAGCGTAGGGCGTTGATCATACCCCTGCGCCAAACCATAACGACCACCCCGAGTGGTGGTCGATATGCCCTGCGACGATCCTCATCTGTCTAAGTCAATCAGGCCCGCCGGCGATACGTTCGGTCGATTCCTCGAGCAGGGTCTGTATAGTGTTGCCCAGTTGCTGCCATGCAGCCACCCCGGCTACGACCACCACTGCAAGTAGCAGTGCGTACTCTACCGTAGCAGTCCCTGTCTCATCGTCACGAAATCGCTTCAGTGCCTCGATCATGCTGCGCCTCCCACTTCCTCACTACCTCCCCCGCCCGCGTGGCCGCCGATCATGGCCTCACACTCATCCTGTCGGCCTGTTGGATACCCTAACATAGTTAGCATTCCCCGTCAATAAGAGTTATAAACGAGCTTTATCAAATTACAGTCAAATTTACTTGAGCAATTCTGAGGCAATCGGCTGCTCTGGTCGGCTTCGGGTGCGATAGAGGAGCCACGCGAGTTATGGCGAACCTGCAGCCAGGCGCTGTTTCGCCTGGCGTGCATGTGAGATATCCGTTATCATCGCTGAGCCGGGGAACGCCGAAAACGCCTGCCCATAGCACCGGATCTTCTATCTATTCGGTTCAACACGAGGCTGCGACAGATGCCAGAGCCTGGGGAAGATCCCATTGTAACCTACGAGGCGGCAGATCGCGGCGCCACATGCTGCATGGGCTGCTGGGCCTGGACAATGCTTCTGGCAGGAATTGGTCTCGGCTTGTGGTACATCACCGGCGGCACGTGGAAGCTCGTTGCGGGTGGAGCACTGATCGCCGCCGGCGTCGGCCTTCTGCTCTTCATGCGCTCCTCCAGACGCGGACGGTGGGAGCTCACCTTCGACCGCGACCGGCGTGAAGTGATCATGCGCACAAGGGTGCAAGGCACAGAAGTCGAACGGATGATACCTTTTCACGAGATCAAGAGCATTGAGCTTGAGGAGATCACCCGCGACGTCACTACCGGTGATGACGTGCCCTTCCTGCGACCCGTGTTCCATCTTAACTCCGGTGAACGGCTTCCGGTCGACCCAAGACTGTCGGTTAAGGATCCCGAGCGGGCCCGTGAGGTAGCCGACGAAATGCGTGGAATTCTCGGCTTGATACCTGATAGTCACCCGAGAGATGAGGATCTATGAGCGCTCAACCGTAAGCACGTCCCATAAAGTCCCACCGTTCAGGCAGGTATCGAAACATTCCGCGTCGAAATATTATATTAAAGCGGATGCGTTATCTGCATGTCGCGCTCCAGTTGCATCGCATCGGAGGTTGGTTGTCACGGGCTGTTGACCCCGGCAGATTTCTGAAGACCGGGGAATCTGCGTCAATCCACATGCGTCACAGACACAGAGCCATATCTAATAGGGCATCTCGCAGTGCGTCCGACTGAATGAGCGTTGGACGTTTCACCCCAGAGCAACACCATAGATACAAGGAGGAGACACAATGCAACGTGGTTTCACACTTATCGAGTTGCTGGTCGTGATCGCAATCATTGCGATCCTGGCAGCGATCCTGTTCCCTGTCTTCGCGAGGGCTCGCGAGAGAGCACGCCAGACCTCGTGCCTGTCGAATCTCAGACAGATAGGAACCGCACTGTTGATGTACGCACAGGACTACGACGAGATGCTTCCGCGCAGCGAGGGCTATCGTGATCCGAGCGAATTATTGCCACCTGACGGCCGTACGTATTGGTTCGTACGGATCTATCCTTACATCATGAATACGCAGATATTCTCTTGTCCGAGCGAAGGCTTCAACGGCATCCAATCCGGAGGAGAGAGTATCACCCATGATGACTGGCCGAACGGAGTGAATTACAGTTACAATCTTCGCTGTGGAGGTATCTCGATTGGGGAGATCAACCGACCGTCCGCACTGCTGATGGTAATGGACGGGAACAACAATTACTTCCGACTGCGCCGGTACGATGAGGACACGACCAACTGGATGGGCGATCAGAGGCGACATAATGAAGGCTTCAATTCCGTGATGGCCGATGGAAGTGCCAACTGGTTCAACCGTTACTGGAGATCTGGTGATCTCGGACCCGAAGACGGGGATTATCCGGTGGGCCATCCGGCGCAGTAAGCATTCGGTCTCACCGCTCACCCCCACGGGCCGCGCGCCTATCGCGCGGCCCGCTTTTGTTCATTCGCGGGGCGAATATGTGGTCTGAGGTAACAGTGAGTGGGTCTGCTCCTTCGTGCAAGGCACTGCAGTGTTCCGCAGATCCAACACCATTCAGCGTAAGGCACGTCGCATGTCGCTGTTGCTTCAGTGAGGAGAGTTGGGAGCTTACCTTCATCGGACCCAAAGACTCGCGCATAAACACTCGCTTATGGGCTCTTAGTTGACACACCGCGTACATCAGTGGGTCATGATAACTCTCTATTGCATTATTCCTGCGGACCGGTTAGACTTTCCCGGAGCATAGCATCAACGGAAGCGCGTCTCGTTGATCCCGCTCGGAATTGCCATTCGGTCGGAACGTCAGATAGCTGCGGAGTTTTGCAAGTGGAAGAGTAGGCTCAGGTATCGAGAGATCTACCTGTCGTGACCTTCCAGGCATAGATGAAGTAAGAATACGAAGGAGGAAGAGAGATACAACAGACGCGAACTGGGTTTACGCTTATTGAACTGCTGGTGGTGATCGCTATCATTGCGATCCTTGCCGCGATCCTTTTCCCGGTGTTCGCACGAGCCCGGGAGCGTGCGCGACAGACCTCGTGCCTGTCAAATCTGAGGCAGATCGGACTCGGCATGCTGATGTACGTACAGGACTATGACGAGATGTTTCCCGGAACGGGGAGTTATACCAGTCCCACGATACTGATGGAACCGGGTGGGCGGATGCACTGGGCTCTTTTGCTTCAGCCATATGTGATGAACACTCAGATATTGAGCTGTCCGAGCGCGGGCAACAATTCGATCGTATCAGGTACCGATCCCAGCACGATCACCCATGAGGATTGGCCGGGTGGCATCAACTACGGCATGAATCAGTGGCTGAATCACGGCAGTCTGGGCGAGATCAACCGGCCTTCCGCATTGTTGATGCTCGTCGAGTCTGATCGCAACTACTTCCGCCTGGAGGATGATAATCACTATACCTCCGGCTGGGGCTGGGAGCGGCACAACGAGGGTTGGAACGCCACCATGGCTGATGGGAGCGCTCACTGGTTCAACCAGCGATGGGGCAGCGGCATCCCCGCGCCCGCTTCAGGCGACTTCCCCGTCGGCCACCCGTCACGATAACCTACTCTCCGTGTGGGAGACTTGCGGGCCGCGCAACAGGTGTGCGGCCCGCTTTAGTTAGCCCGCCAAGGCATCGCAATCCGAACAGCCTCGCTCGGGCGATTTCTCGCAGTTTTTTCCCATATCCGTGGTAAAACAATACCCCCCATCCGAGCGTCCATTACACTGCAGAGGTACGTTTCTCACGATCCGGCCGGCAGATTTCGGGAGGAATCGGCCGCCGTTTCCTTTACGCCGGATATCTTATGGAAGGAGGACCCGGATGAGAAGAGGTTTCACGCTCATAGAGTTGCTCGTCGTAATCGCCATAATTGCGATACTTGCGGCGATACTGTTCCCCGTGTTCTCACGTGCGCGGGAGAGGGCCCGACAGACTTCGTGTCTGTCGAATCTGAGGCAGATCGGGCTTGCCCTGAACATGTACGCACAGGACCACAATGAGATGCTGCCGCCGAGTGCAGGATATGTTACACCATCTGAGGCGTTCGCTGAGGGTGGTCCGAACTACTGGTTCGAGGCGCTCTATCCGTATGTCCGGAACACTCAGATATTCTCATGCCCGAGTGACGCGAGAACTGAGATCAGATCAGGTGGCGAATCAGAATTCTCACCCGACTGGCCGGCCGGCGTGAATTACAGCTACAACGTCCGCGCCAGCGCGGTGTCGATTGGACAGATCAACAGGCCGTCGGCGATGCTTCTGGCGGTGGACGGGCGCGATAACTATTTCCGACTGCGCCGCTATGACGAGGACACCACGAACTATGCCTGGGCGTTTGACCGACACAACGAGGGATGGAATGCCGTAATGGCTGATGGAAGTGCACACTGGTTCAACTTGCGATGGGATGCCGAGGATCTTGGCCCCGCCGACGGTGACACACCGGTGGGCCATCCCGCTCAGTAAGCAGTTCGATCTGATTGTTCGCCTCCACGGGCCGCGCGCCTATCGCGCGGCCCGTTTTTCGCTCACAGTGCGAACATGGGGAGTGGGGCGAGAGTCAGTGGGCTTCCTCATCCGTGGAAAGCATTGCAGTGTTGCGTAGATCCGGCACCGTGAAGCGTCAGGCACGTGCGTATCGCTGTTGCTATCACTGAGGAGTTGGAGAGCTTGCCTGCGCCGGACCTCCCATCTTGCGCAGCGCAATTCACGTCATGTCGCTTACCCCCGAACGGCATCGGTACGTGAGCAGTGTCGACCGAGTGATGCCGCGCCCACATCGGCCCGGCCGCATTACAGTTCAGGTGCGTCTCTTTGGAGGTGCCTCGTGCTTATTCGCGTACTGCGCAGGCGTTTCGCACCTGGCGAAGCCTGGCCTTCCAGAAGCTCGGATAAGCGCTCAGGCAGGCGGGCGGGAGTATCCCCACTGTTGCGCTGTGCCAAATGCCGTAACCGAAGCGCGTCCGTACCGCGATGTTCAGAACCTGACAGTGCTTCGAGTTCGAGTGGGGGCTCCTCCGAGCGGCACTTCCACCTACGCGCGAATCTACGCGTATTCGATCCATCCGGCCTCGGCGAGGGGATCCAGGAAGACCCTGATTCGATCGACGTCTTCGTCCTCGATCTGACGGGCCGGGAAGAGCAACCTGCGCCCGCACAGCCCCTGCAACTCCTGCGCGGTCTTCATCGCGCCTACGATCGACCCGATATTGGCCGAGCCCGGGTCGGCGGCGAAGAAGTAGGGGAACGCGGCGTTAACGGTGTTCTGAAGCTCTCGCGTGCGGGCTACGTTGCCGGCCCTGGCAGTCTCGAGCAATTCCACGAAAAGCCGCGGGCACGCGTTGGCCATACCCATGACGGTTCCCTCGTAACCCATGAGAGCGGCCAGGCCAAGCAACTGCTCGGAGCCCTGCATCATCACGAAATCCTCACGACCGTCAAGCTGTCGGATAATGTTGATGCCGCGCTCAATATCGCCGGTGCTGTCCTTCAGGCCCAATATGCGTTCATGTTCGGCCAGCGCCAGCACTGTGTCCACGCTGAGTTCATTATCACTGCGGGAGGGGATGTCGTAGATGACCAGTGGCAGTGGACTTGCATCCACGAGCGCGGTGTAATACTCGATGAGTTGTTTCTGGGCGTAGTAGAAGTAGTAGGGACAGGTGGCTACGATGGCATCGGCTCCAAGCGCGGCGGCTCGCTCCGCCTGCCGGGCGCTCTCGATGAATGAGGGCGACGGAACTCCCGCGAGCAGGGGTATCCGGCCTCGGAGGGCATCGACACACACCTCAATCATCTCGTAGCGCATCTCCCGAGTGAGCGCGGGTCCCTCTCCCGACGACCCGATGGCAAAGATCCCGGTGGCTCCGGCGTCAACGAACCAGTCCATCAGCCTGGCAACCGCTTCAACGTCGATCTTATCGTTCGGGGTCAGCGGGGTGGTCGTAGGGGGCACGAGGCCTCTCAGATCATCGGCGACGAGCATGGAAATACCTCCGCGGGCGTCCTGATGTGTTGGGCGCAGAATAGTGTGCCGCAGCAGGTATGTCAAGTGATGCGCGCCTTCAAACCGGAAAAGCAGGACTTGCCCGAGACGAAGGCTAACTTATCGGTGTCGGAGACACACCACTACCATCATGAGCAACTCAATCGTGATCGACAGTATAACTCACGCCTGGAGCCGGACGAAGGCCGTGCTTTTCAACGGCTTCAATCCGGGCCGATGGCTGAAGTACGGCTTCGTGGCGATGCTCGGTGCTGCGG
>PXBW01000079.1 GCA_003566775.1 candidate division WS1 bacterium | reverse complement strand
TGGTCGGCTCGGGCAGAGGCTGCATCCGCCGTTCATTGTACTCGCTGTAGGTCGCGCTGAGGCCGACCGATGACTGCTCACCTACGTTGACCTGCGCCAGCATCGCACTGTCGGTGTCCTCTTCCTGCGCGCCAAACGAGGTGTAGCCGAACCGGACATCCACGTCTCCGTCACTCGCCTTGTCACGCTGCACTTCGAGGTGGCGCACGATCTCCGGCGAGCCGTCTCTCAACTGTCTCTCCCTGATCGAGCCGCTGAGCCGCGCATTGCCGGCGAGGCGCAGCAGTGTCCGGATGTCGCTGTCGTGCCTCGTGCGCTCGCCCGGAGTCTCGTGCATGGTGTGCGTCGCCCTGACAGTCAGCGGGTCCAGATGTGCGAAGTCGAGCTTCATCCGCGACATGCGTGAGAGTTCGTCGCCGTCGCGCTCATGCCGCACATGCGTGGCATGCAGCGTCGTGTCGGTGGCAAGCGTAAGCTCCGGGCTGAATAAGCGCCAGCGGCGGTGGTGACTGGGCTCATCATCGCCGACTGCCTTGAAGGTGTCGGTCCGATCGATCATCGCCTGACTCCCGCCGATGTCCGCCGCAAGCCGATAGATGTGCTCATCCTCCACCTCGGCGTTATCGATCGTTTCGGTGGAGGTATGTTCGAAGCTGGCGGCATGCCCGAACAAGTCAAGCGGGGTGACGAACGCGAACTGGCTCTTCTGCTCGCGGCTGTCGCCTCGGATCTTCGCCACCTGCGTGTAACTCGCCTCGGCGCCGTCGTGCAGAATGGAGAGCGGCACAATGAACTTCGTATCGCGATCCACCTGCTCGCGATCGTTGATCAACCTGTCCCGCTGATAGTGCTCGGCAAGCAGTACTCCACCCGGCACCTGGAACGGGGCCGAGATGTCCACGATCTGCTGGCGGGTGCTGCTGCCCTCAGCCATCCTCTGCAGATAGTCGTACTGCGCCCGGCCCTCGCCGCCGGAGAGCGCCATCGTCAACTCGGCACCGTAACGGGTCTCCTGCAGTCGGGAGGCATCCTCCTCGGACTCCCGCTGAGTGAATCCCGCGGACAGATGCGTTCCTTCTCCGAGTCCCGTGTCCAACCCGAGGCTGGGAGTAAGCGTTCGCAGTGCGTCCTCGTCCGGCTTCTCCTCCACGTGCAGCGAGCGCTCCGCCTCGAACATGCCCGCAGTGGCCCCGCTGCCGAACTCCTGCGAAAAGCCCATCGCCGTGGTCGTCTCGCGCTCGAGCAGGTTCAGCAGAACATCGCTCACCGCCCGCTCATCCCGACTGAAGTGCATCGACGTGCGATCGCCGAGCGTGATCTCCGCCGCCGAACGCGCATCCTCCCTGATCGCCGTGTCGAAGATCGTATCGCGCCTGTCAATCTCACCCCGACTGAACGACCGCCGCAGCGCAAGCCCGGACGGAAGCTGCAGATCAATCTCATACTCATCAGAACCGGGTACAAGCTCCTGCGCCGGCCCTTCGGGGCCGGTGGTGGGAGGCGGAGTAAAGCTCTCGATGAAGAAACCGCGGCTGTCTCCATCGTCTGCGCGCGCGGGCAGCGCACCCAGTAGAGCCACACTAATAACTACTGTTGTCAGCAGCAGTTTCCGGAACATAGTCTCTCGCCCACAGATCGGGTGGGCGCCTCTAATCGAGCCAAACAGTCGCGTCGGTACCTGCGTGTACCTTGATAGACACCTCGGCAGGCAGAATGTTTCATCCGACTGTGCGCAAAATGGTACAGACCGTGACTCGGGGAGCTTTCAGAGAACCCCGAGCGTCGTCGGATCAAGTCTCCATCATACATTATGCATGATTCGAGCCATGGGGTCAAACTGCGGGGATGCGGATGCCGGGGTTGATCCCTCAGCTGCGACGGAGTCTGACCAGCAATGGCGGGCGGGGGGAGGTGAAAGGGCCGCGCTGTGTGGGCTGCGGTCGGGCTACGTCCTACCTCCGCCCGCACACGACCGAGCCCGCAAACCTGTGACTCTAACTCATCAGAAAGATGGGGGCGGTCACAAGCGTGAGGAAAACACCAGCGAACATCGAATGTCAGATAATATTGCACTCAGGCTCTGCGCCATGAGATCAATCCCCATTTCACCTTTGGGACGAGAGGCGTATGTTTTATACTAATGGGGAAAAGCAGATGTGCAACAGGCCGCGTTCGACAGGAAGGGGTTCCATGGATGCGAAATTGGCTGTCCATGACGGGTATCTGCACGATCATCGTTTGCTCACTGATCGCACCACCTCCGCTCAGTAGTACTTCGACCGTTTTCGGTCAGGCATTTCCTCCGGACGAACCTTTCAACGGTCTCCGCATAAACTATGATATCTCGGGCGTCGCGCTGGACGCGCCGGAAGACAGGGAAGGCTTCACCACCACGCGCAGCTACACCGGTGTAGCGCAGCCCGGTACCATGAAGGTCGAGGGTAGCGGCTCGACGGAAGGCGGCTGGGAGGCGACCCTGAGTGTGCGCCTCAGTGGCGGAGGAGAGCAAGTCGAAGAGGAATGGACCTTTGAGGCGCCGGGCAGCAAGGATTTCAGCTTCTCGGTACCCGTGCCGGAAGAGGGGGGAGCTTCGTTCAGGATACAACTGACCGGGCGGTTCTCTCTTGCCGGAGCGGGTTCACCACGTACGACTCGCGGTCTTCGCGTCTCGGGCAGCTTCAAGAGCGGCTCCGCGGCGCCGTCTGAACCTGGTGATTATGATCCACCACCTCCAACCGAGGAGGCGACGATATCGCAGGAGGAGGCTCGCGAACAGCTTCTTCGGGAATACTCCGCAATAGAGCGCGGCCCCCATTTGCTTGGTCCCACCGTTAATCTTCTCTCCATTGTTAATAGCAGTTACGCGGACTACGTTTGTGGGGCGTGGCAGAGCAGAGTGCTTGACACGCTCCATCGATTGCAGTGGGGCTCTCCAAGCCAGAGGGCCATCTTCGATCACTACGACTATGCCCCGTTCCAATCTGCACTCGGGGGGCATCAGTTTGTGGTGATCTGGGAGAAGGGAACGGACTGGAGAGAGACCGGCACCGTGCTCGATCCGTGGGTGAGACAGCGGCCCCGAACCTACACAATTCGAGAGCACAGAGAGGCCATGGGGGCGTTAGGTTTCGGGTATAGGCCGTCCGAACTCTATGAAGGGCAATACCCGGCAACCGGCGGTGATTCGTATCCGGGCCCGGAATGGGAAGAGGAATTCCCCGAAGAGCACAGGCAGATCCTCAAGCGCATGACACCCGAGCAGAGGCAAGACTATTTCTCCTACACCCATCCGCAGGATCGTCAGCAGTTCATCGATGCACTACCACGCCGCTTCACTGAAAGCACGGCTGTGGCGGTACATTCGCCTGTCCGAATGCTGATCTCCGACTCGGAAGGGCGTCGCGTCGGCTGGACCGGTCAGACCACATTCGTTCACGAGATCCCCGGCGCCGAGATCGGCCCGATCCCCGAGGATGATCAAGGACAGGGCATGGTGGCGCGACTGCCGCTTGACGACTACGAAGTTGAGATTACCGGAACCGCGGAGGGGAGCTTCGGCTACACGAGGGCTTTGCCCGATTCGGTCACAGCCAACACACTATTACATAAGGATCAGGTGTCGATAGAGCCTGGACAGAAGTTCACGTACAATCTCTCTCGAGAGAGGCCCGACGGCGACCTGACTGGTCCCGATGGACTGACGAAGCAGCTTACTCCTTTGACCACTGCGGAACTCGGCTCTATGGAGACCGCTCCGGGCATGGAGGCCGGGCAGCCCGCTGATGTCCCTCCTGCGACCGGTGACACGGGCGGGCTGCAGGTCGGTACCGGTGCGGAAGACGGCAGGGTAATTGGAGCGGCGGATCACTTCGAACGGACCGACAGTGTCACCGGCGTCGCCACCTACGAGGACCTGCCAGACGACACCACCGCCGTCGCAGTCTGGACGCTCAACGGAGACGAACTCACACGCGGTGAGCGCGCCATCGGCGGCACCGGATGGGTCTCATTCTCCATTGCGACGCAGGAGGGCGATGACCTGCCACCGGGACGTTACACGCTGACTATTACCGCCGGGGACAGGAGGCTCGGCCGCAAGACATTTACGATCGGGGCAGAACGGCGCGGTGAGGCCGCGCCGACCGCTGCCACCGACCAAGGCGCGACAGAGCGAGCGCCTGCGACACCGACGGCGCAGCTTGCCATCACAGATCCGGCCGAGAACGAGAGTATCTCGGCAAACCAGAGGATTCGGGGCACGGCTCCTCCAGGCAGTCGCGTACGGGTCACCGTGCGGTACTGGTACCGGGTCCTCGTGGAGGGCTACGCGCGACTGCATGAGAAGGAGCTTACGGCGGATGACGCAGGGAACTGGGCCACCGAGGAGCTTGACATGCGCCCGCCGCTGTCGGGCATGTCTCGATCTTACCGCATCAAGGTCGAGCAACTGGCGGACGACGGCGCGGTGGCGCAGGAGCAGCAGATCGAGGTGGAGGGCAAGTAGCCCGGAGGAGCGGTGTGTGACGATGAGGATCGGCATTACTGCTGAGACGTGCTCTTTTGAGGTCGGAAGTTGCGCTCCAGAGCACGTTCCCCCAGCCTCCATTCGAATAAACTGTTACTGACCCCACCAGGACGGATTTGAGATTTGGGGCCATTGGTGTTCCATTGAGTCTTCCCCCACTCTCTGGACATCGATGGCCCCTTTTTTCTTGTGCAGGTGCATCTCGTCGGCTGGTGGAACTCTCCTCCACTCTTCAATTCTGGTTGGTGGTGATCCCAATGCGTTACTCCATCGCCGGTCATGATATTCACAAGCTGCTGACCTCAGATTGGCACACACCCCGTGGAGGCATATATGTGCGGGAGGATCTCACCGTGCATGAGGCCGAGCAATCCGGCTTCTTCCGGAATGTCCGCACGATGGTGAATGCCCTCAATGAAAGCGGAGGCACAAGGGCCACAGAAGCGGGCAATCTCAACCGGAAGTTTGTTGGGACTATGCTGGAGCAACTCTGTATCCGTCCAGATATTGCGGAGACTATTCGTGCAGTCAACCAGGTCATCAATGAACAGGATGTGTGGGACCTGCATCAGACAAGGGTCATTTCGGAGCTTGCGGGTCTCATCAGAAAGTACAGGGGGATGTTCAAGCCCATCCAGAAGAGGAGCCACCTCATGGAAGATGAGAACGCGGGTGCTCTCTACAATCTTCTCTTTCTGACCTTCTTCCGCAAGTTCAACCTCGCCTACCTTGATCGGATGAATGAAGCTCCGCTTGTACAGAATACGATCGCGGTGTCCCTTTTCATGCTGTCGATTGTGACAGAGCAATGGGTGTCTGTGGAGGACGTACCTGCTTTCATATTCCCGGTTCGGGTGAAGGAGCAAATCCTCGAGGGAAGCTCCTTTGACTTTAGCTCCCTTGTGGCCTACACACGAATCATGAGACCTCTGGTGCATTTTGGTCTGCTGGAGGAGCGGAGAATGGGATACAGGGCTCGGGAGGCAGAAGTGAGGAAGACCGACCTTTTTGATCGTGTGCTGAAGTTCGATGTGGAGATGACTTCAGTTCCGGGCTATCTCCACTGAAGAGCCCCCCTTCTTCGTTATGGTGCGTCTATTGGTCTTCCGCCATGCCCAGGTCTCTCTGTCAACAGCTATTCGTGCCTATTCCTCTCGTGCGCGTCCTTTTCAGGCGTACTTCGCTAAGTGATTTTGGCACCACTTCGCGTTCTTCTCATCGACCATTGCCTACCGATGGCGGGACGAGCAGCCCGGGAAGTGAGAGATCGCGGTATCAGGTGTGTCGCAGGAGCACGTGCGGAAGGAGTTGTCGGCGGTGCGGGCGGAGATGCGGGCGGAGTTAGCCGCACAACGCCCCTTCCCGTGCGGGGAGGGGAGTAAAGGGACCGCGGCGGCCGGTTGGAGGCCACCGTCAGCCGTTCCTCCCTCCGGCGCGGAGGAGATCGCGATCATCGAGGGCGAGGAGGCCGAGTAGCGGTTGTCGCAGGCCCCGCCCCGTGCCGGGAGGGGAGTGAACGGCGGGGCGGCCTGTACGTGCTGCCGCATGGCCGTCGCATCAATGAGAGTGACCCGCCGGGGTACGGGGATCAACGCGGCCAGTCGGTGTAGAACTCGCAATGACCGGGTCCGTGTTCCTCCCACGGTCCGTCGCCGTCGTATCCGGAAGGGGGGCAGGTCCTGCCGCTGTCATGCGCGAACGGCCCGGAGCCCTCAGCGTGGAACGCGACGTGCCCGTCGAGGAACAAAAAGTTCTTGCCGTCGTTGTGGAACATATCCGTCTTCAGTCCCCAGTCGGTTGCGCTGTGACTCTGGTAGAACGCCTCCATCGCTGCATCTCCGTGAGAACCCGGGGGATGCTTCCCCTTCTCGGTCAGCAGCACGGTTTCGACGGGTTGGGGCGGACGATCGACCCAGAGCGGCCTGCCGTCACCGTAGGGGTCACTGACGTAGCGAGGCATCGCGTAGCCGCGCGCGTTGCGGCCGAAGGGATTGTCTGGGCACTTGAACAGCTCCACATTCCGCACGTACGGCATTATGATCGTGTCCCATGAGTAGAAGCCCTCACCGGGACCGTCCGTGGCATCATGGTCGCCGCCGGTGGTTGAGTAACCCCAGGTCGGCAGGAAGCTGCGGTGATCCTGCGAGTACATCAACATGGCAATACCGAGCTGTCTGAGATTCGAGTTGCACGATATCTGCCTTGCCCTTGCCCTCGCGCGCGAGAACACGGGGAACAGAATTGCCGCGAGGATCGCGATGATGGCGATCACAACGAGCAACTCGATGAGGGTAAAACCCTGTCGTGGAGAGCGGATCATGGTTGGGCCTCCTCGTAGGTGATACGCCCCGACCCGCTACGAGCGGCATCGGCGCGCCCGCACAGATAGTCCCATGCATCGTTTATAAGAACAGCCGCACGGGGGAAAGGTTCCTCCGTGCGGCTGAATAGTGACGGGATGGTCTGAGATCGGTTTTGTCAGGTCAGCGGGTGACGATGCGATGCCGCCTCCGACCTGTCGCGTGGCTCAGTACGGCATCTGCGATACCGCCTGGCCGATCAGCGCGATGGCGACGGAGCCCATGCCGATAAGACCCATGCCACAGGCATAGCCGGCGGCGAGAACCGTCGCGTACTGCTTCCACGTGCGGGCGCCGAAGCGCGGGATCATGTAGAACTGGCTGATCAAGGCTCCGACCATCTCCAGGACCACGAAGTGCGGTAATCTACCCAGGCCTCTGACCACACCGTAGATCAACAGAGTGGGCATCTTCAGCAGCGCCAGCACACTATACGAGGTGATACCGAAGATGAAGCCTCCCACGACCAGTGGCCAGCGGAAGGCGCGATGGAAGAGGCTCCGCTCGGTCATCGTGGCTGTGAGCCAAAGGCCCCGCTGCAGTGCGGAAAGATGCCACATCTTCTGCGCATAAGGGTAGTTCACCGAGGGCACGGGGGCGAGTCGCCAGATGAACTCCCAGTAGAGCAGGCTGCAGAAGATCACGATGGGCAGGATCAGGATCTCGGCTTTGAGCAGAGAGATGACCTTGTTGCCCGTAAGCTCAAGGACACGGAACTGCTGGGCGCGGAATCCGTGCGTGAACTCTGGTATTGGTGCGAACCAGATGTCGATGCCCTGATATCCCGAGAGGATGATGACACCCTCCCTCACCATGGGGATCGCGACCCACTGTCCGACAAGTCCGCTCATGCGAGCGTCGATGTAGGAGTTCAGTGGAGTCATGAAGAAGCCGAAGAAGACCACCCAGGCGACCGGGAAATCCGGTACCAGATGCCAACAGAGCAGCACGTAGCCCGTGGTAGAGACGACGAACATGCCGATTGCGACCCACAGCGGCATATCGCCACGACCGGGGACGGGGGCCATTGAGCCCTCGCCACGCTCGGAGCCGTCCCTGTCGGCTTTCCGGTTACGCATGACCTGTGCGACGATGCCCGCAATGCCGATGGCGGCAACGGCGAAGGCGACGCCGATGTGAGTGCTGAAGTAGAAGTCCACCTGGTTGGCGAACTGGGTCTGGATGGTGTCCATTCCGGGGGTCCACTCCTGCAGCACACCCATCCGGTAGAGCGTCGGGTTGAGGATCAGCGTTCCGACTGCGGCGACCGCGCTACCGACAACGGCCCAGAACGGGATCACGAAACCTGCAAAGATCGATCCGAGGTCCGTAGTGAATCCGGTTGGAACCGCGGGCAGGAGCGTCTCAGTGTTGCGGGTTAACTCAACCCATGGAATCGGTAGTAGTTGAAGCGGTCTGGTCATGATCACACTTGTGATCGTGGGCACACCCACGTAGAACACGCCGAAGGCGAGACCCACCATTGCACCGATGGCGAATACGCGCCAGCGCCAGGTTTCCACGTCGGTGGTTGTTTCGGCGAGTGCCGTGGCACCCTGAGCGGTAATTGAGGCGTAGGGGAACGGTAATCTCTCGTAATCAGAGGTGATTCTGAACAGCACATAGCCCGCTCCGAACCAGTTGAGCCGACTCAGAATCACGCCAATTAAGAGGATCACCGTTGGATAGTACCAGTCCGGATGGAAGAAGGTGCGTTGCATCAGGGCCTCTGAATCAGGCCCGGGCACCACCCACTCTGGTATCTGATAGGCGATCCCCAATCCTCGGGCGGTTGGAGAGCGAACGAAATACTGGTCCCACATCTTTCCGGCGAAGACGCCGCCTGCAAGCTGGAGTCCGCCTGATGTGGAGGCGAGGGCACCGGCGATGTAGAACAGGATGTAGATCTCCTGCACCTTCAGCGTGATGAACGATCTCCGGGCGATCTCCGTGAAGAGGATGATGGTCGTCCACTCCGCGGCGGGACCGAGGTCCCTGCCTGCGACGAGGCCAAGGTAGATGGCCCCGGGCATCATCACGAAGCCGATGAACAGCCCTCCGAGGATGGTCTTCACATCGAAGCCGTCCTCGAACTGTTCGGGCTGATCCATCAGCCCACGATAAAGTTCAAGTTCCGGGTCTAGTTGAGCCACTTGACACCTCCGGGCACATGAGAGGGATGATACGGTTCACTGCTATGCCGTGGCTGCAGAGGCGGTGGTGTGTCAGTCCGCCGATTTCTGCACATCCTCCTCGCCGGCGAGGATTGCGCGCCCGCGCGCGCCGAACTCGCCCTTGAGCGGAGTGGGCAGCGTCCGCCACAGTAGATACTGCTTGCGCAGCAGATTGATGAAGTTGCGCGTGACGCGGATCCAGGAGGCTTCATCTCCACTCTCCCGCCTCATGACCGCGCGTATCTGGTAGATCTCCTCCTCCTCAGTCGGCACGGTCTCGATGGTCAGATGCTCGGACACACCGAGGTCGTACGGGGCCAGCCAGACCATCACAGACAGGGAGTAGCCGAGGCCAAGCTCGAACTCTCCCTCTTCGAGGTCCAGTTCGCCGGTTGAGAAGTTCCCCAGCGAGTAGTCTGCGTGTGCGGCAAGATAGTCGAGCAGGAATACATTGACCCCCAGCGCCTGATCGCCCGTAACCGTGAAGGGCAGGTTCATGCGCATGACGTCATCTTCCGGCTCGGGCAGGCTCCAGCGCCGTTCGATCCCGGGCATTGCGATGTTAGAAGCAACGCGCGCCGGGTACGCCACCGAGAGCAGCACCACTATCATGATCACCAGAGTGCTGCCCACGGCGGCCATCGAGGAGTAGTTAAGATAGAGGCCTCCGAGCGCCCCGGTGACCAGCAGTATCTTCGCCGCTCCCTGTCCGACCAGATAGCCCGCCACGGCACCCATCACCGCGTAGACCGATGCCTCGGCAACGAACAATGCCGAGATGTGCGTCGGAGCGAGCCCCAGAGAGCTGTAGATGTGGATCTCATTAGTTCGCTCGAAGACCGAGCCCAGCATAGTGTTGAGGACGATCAGAGCGGCGATCAGCACCACGATAGCCACGTCTCCTGCGCCCTGGACTCCGGTGGCACCCACTGCCGAGCACAGGAAAGTGCGGCCCTCGATCCCCGCGTAGATGTTCAGTTCAACACGCGCCATCAGTTCCTCGAGATACTGGCGTGTGGCATCGGCCTCCGGGATCCCGATCCCAACCGATCGCAGCGTCCCTCCCACGTTCATCACGAAGTTGTAGGGAACGATCAGCACCGCCTCAGGGGTGAGATGGATGTACTCGCGGAGTTCGTCCTCACTCATCCCGTCACCGGCGCCCATGGTCTGGCGCTGAGCCTGCTGCTCCTGCATGAGCAGATAGTCGACCGGGGTGATCTGCTCCCCATCGAGGTCCTCGACGCGTCTGAATCTGTCACTGTCGAGGATGCCGAGAACTCGCAGGCGTGTGCCGAAGACCGACACAAACACATTTCCTACGTCCTCGTCCCGAACGTTGAGGCGCTCAGCCATCTCACGCGGAATGATACAGGCCAGTGTGTCATCCTCTGTGAACCAGCGCCCGCCTTCACGAAGATGCACATCCGGTGCGGTGATATCAGTTTCCTCGGGGGTGAGGCCAAGCATCGCGGTAGCGGAATAGCTGTTGCCCGCGCGGGAGACGTTCACGAAGGACTGCTCACCGACACGGCTGGAGAAGTACCAGGCACGTGGCGCAACAGGGTATCTGTCGCCGAACTCGTTGCGCATGACCGCGGCGGTCGGCTCGCCGATCGGCAGCCAGGTTCTGTCCCGGATCATGATACCCTCGTATGATGCGCTGTGCGGTAGCGCGACCCGATTGGCGCGTACGGTCTGTCGAATAGAGGTGGTTGACAACACGGTGAAGGTCAAGAGCACGAGTGTCGTGCAGGTCAGAAGTGTCCTGACCTTGCGTCGTCGCATGTTGGAGATACCGAGGTTGAATGCCGCAGCGGAGGCGGAGAGCCTCCCCACGTCCGCCTCACGCACGCCGGTCTGCTCCCATCGCATCTCGCGCATCTGTTCCTCGAACTTCTGCACGATGATGCCGATAACTATCACCGTGAGCGCGAGGATGATGAAAGCGAGCAGGATGATCGCCGGCGTGAAGGTAATGGCAAAGGCGGGATGGACGAGTCCGATGAGTATGAACAGACCGATGAAGAAGCCCACGGTACCCGCGATCTGCCCTCTCAGGTCACGCGACGCGATGAACAGCCGCTCGGAGAAAAACGCGAAGGGCATCAGGAGAGCGAGATAGAAGAGCACGCCCTTGATTACATCATCGGCAGTGGCGCGGACCTCCGGATAGGCGCGCGATTCGTAGCTCCAGGCGGCGCGTGCCGCGGAAAAGAACTTGTCATACCTTCGCTCGCGCAGATACTGTTGCGCGATGTTAAGGTACATGGCTGCTTCTTCGTGAGAGGTCTCCATCCGTTCGTTCGCGATCCCGTGTGCCTGCAGGTCCTGCATTCTATGATCATTGAGCAGCCACATGTCCATGGCCACGCGATACGGTGTCGCGTAGAGGGACGGGTAGCGATCTACAAGATATCCCTCACCGAGAGGTTCGCGTTCGGTGGGATTTACGAGCAGAAAGCGCAGGCCGAGCAGGCTCGCCCCCATGGTAATCTTGACCTGAGTGCCGGACGGGGCGAAGACCACCGCAACCGGCTCGTAAGCGGAGGTGAATTCCTCGGCAGGCAGAGGCAGACAGTAACCATACTGGTACGGTTCCGCCTCAGTCTGAGTGTCGTACACATTGATCTGCTCGAGCAGCTCGAAGAAACGCTGATCGACCATATCGAAGACGGCCATCGGCCGGCAGTCGAAGAGTACGACGGTGGCGGGCTTGATTTCCTGATCCATTGGAATCTCGATGGGGTACTGCTCTGCCCCACTGACTCCGAGGTCAGGTGCCATTCGCACCGAACCGTCATCCTCATCGAGCAGGTATGCCTCGACCGTGAGGTCGCCGCCGCGCGCGCGGGTGTTCGGCAGACCGAGCAGGTGGAAGCGACCGTCCTCGCCCACGATATCAAAGACCTCGCTGCGCACTCCCATGGAAGTTTTGGTACCCGTGCGTCCCACTGCAACCGCGCCGGGTATCGGATCATCGGGGAAGAGGCTCTGCTCCGGATCGAAGCGAACGCCGCGCCCCTTAACCTCAACGAAATCATCATTGAGTTCGAGTTCGTAAAGGTCGCGCGGATCATCGGCCGAGACGAGATCCAGGAGCAGACACGACAGGAATCGGGTCTGTTCCACCAGATTGCTCATATTCACGTGTTCCAGCCGGTCGAGCGGCGTATCGACCCATGGACGCGAGTCGTGCACCGTGGCGAAGCCAAGTCCCGGGATGCCGGAGAGCGTCGCCACTTCGCTGGCGAGCGCGAGGCGCCCGGCCATGTACGTCTGCCAGCTCATACCCTGGATGGCGTTGATACCATCGACCAGTCGTGAGGGGACACCAAGCGCCGTTGAGATCAGATCGGAGTATTCACGGGCCTTCTTGCCGATGTCAGAGAACTGCCACTGGATGGCCTCGCGGTAGTTGTAGAAGTATCCTTTGTAGAAGATCCCGAAGGTGTCATTGTGACTGGAGAGATCGATCGAGAACCACAGAGCGATCTTCTTATCTCCGAAGTCCAGCGCATCGGCGAGATCGTAGGCGGTCCGCCGAACCTGTTCGAGCGCCTGTTTACGGGCATCGAGGTCGGCTTGTCCGTTCAGTTCACGCGCCTGGTCGAGCGCATGCCTGGTCGCCTCAATCGCCTGCTCTATGTCCGGCACCGCCGCGCCGAATTCCTCCACCAGTTCAGCGCGCTCGGCCAGTTCCTCTTCGGTCAGGCGAAACTCGAAGAGCTTGCCCCGGTTGGGATCATCATTTCGTGCGGCCCGTACTGTACGCTCGAGACGACTGGCCTGTCTGCCGGCGTTGCGAACCGACCGTTCGATTCTCCTCAGGGCCCGCATCCGCTCTTCAATCAACTCTTGCTCCGGAAGATCCTCGTCAAGATGCGCGGGATCCTCCCAGACCCGGGCGATGGCGTCTTCGAGATCTTCAAGTCCGTCGTTGACCAGATTGAACATGTGCCTGACGCGGCGTTCCCCATGCGCCCCGCGGATGAACTGTCGGATGAAGTGCTTTGTGCCGCTTAGAGCCTGATGGTGCCCGGCCGTGGCGAGGAACAGGACTGTCCTCTTGGGGGGTTGCTCATGGAAAGCACGGGCGAGTTGCATCATTGCTGCGATCGAGCAGGCGTTCTCTGCGCCTGGTGCGAGGTCAGGGGTAATCGAAATCGAGTCGTAGTAGGACTGGATAACGACCTGTTGCTTACTGAGTCGCTCGTCGGTGCCGCGGATGCGGGCAACGATGTTCTGGCCCTCAACCTGTTCCCATTGCATGTCGGCCCGCACGGTGACCTGAAGCTCGTCCTCGATGGCGAGCAGCCCCAGGAGATGATCGGCGGCCTCGCGCGAGATATAGTAGCGGGGGATGTTCACCGGGATCGACAGGAACTTCGCCTCGGCCTCACCCCGAATGGTCTCCTCCGGCTCGATGAAGATGACGGCTCTGGTACCGAGAAGTGGCCCGTTGAACCAGTCGGACTGGCAGTTGAAGTCGACCATGGTGATGGATTCGGTGACTTCCTGATCGTTGAAGGCCCGAAGCTCGCCGCTTCCCGCGTAGATCAGATTGCCCCTGATGCCTCCGGGGGGCGTCTTGGGGGTGCGTACAAGGTTCGGCCAGAGGGGGAGCATCTCGAAGGTATCGTCGCCTGCGGTGATTGAGGCGGGGCGACCTTCTGCGTCAGGTCGCGACTTCGGGACCACCGTGGGGAAGGTCTCCGTCCAGACGTCCTCGATGCCTATCTCGTGGAAAAGGTCGACGATCTTTTCGGCAGCGGCATCCGCCCCCGGATATCCCGTCACACGGGATTCGAGGGCCTGAAAGTCCGCAATGAGTTCCCGCATCTGTTGCTCATCGATCGCAGATGCGGCATGTTCGTAATCGGTATCGGACTCGATTACGATCTCCTCTTCGTAACCACCCTGCGCGAACGCAGGACCCGCGATCAAGCCACAGAAAATCACATACGACGCTATCCAGAACGTCGCTCTGTGTGTACGGAGCACGTCCCTCACCGCCTCCAGAGAGAGGATGACCAACCGTTCTATTATGAACCTGCGACTGCCGAGGGACAATCCGTCTGTCCGGCAGTCAGACGCAGGTCGGTATGACTACTGATCGGATCAGCGGGTCCGCGCTTCCTGCGCCGAACCGGCTTACTGTGCCCAACGGATTACTGCTTACGAAGGCGGGCTTACTCGCCTTCATCCAGTTCCGGCTTCTCGTCGCTGCCGAGGGTTCCGACATCGAGGTCGAGGTCGGCGCGGTTTTCGACCCGTTCGACCTCTCCGTCGCGGATATGAACCACTCGGTCTGAGACATCGATCATCTTCAGGTCGTGCGTGGCGGAGATGATCGTCACACCGCTCTCCTCGTTAAGCTCCTTGAGGAGGTCGATGATCTCCTTGCCGGTCTGCAGGTCAAGGTTACCGGTCGGCTCGTCGGCCAGCACGATTGCCGGGTTGTTTGCAAGCGCCCGCGCAACCGCGACACGCTGCTGCTGACCGCCTGACAGCTCAAAGGGCTTATGATGGAGACGATCGCCCAGTCCGACAAGGTCGAGCAGCAGGGCGCCCCGGTCCATCATCTCGTCGCTGCTCATTCCGGCGAAGATCATCGGGAGAGTCACGTTCTCGAGCGCGGTCATTACCGGGATGAGGTTGAATGTCTGGAAGATGTATCCGATCTTCCTGCACCGCAGCCACGCCAGTTCGAAGGCGTCGAGCTGGGCCATGTCAACCTCCTCGATGAAGCAAGTGCCCTTGGTTGGCTTGTCAAGACCGCCGACCATGTTGAACAGAGTGCTCTTTCCTGAGCCCGAGGGGCCCATGATCGAGAGGTATTCACCGCGTCGGATGTTGATCTCGACGCCGCGCAGCGCGGGCACCTCGACCTCACCCATGATATAAATCTTGTGCAGGTCCTTCGTGCGCACGATGAATTCGTGAGTGGTCATGGAATCATCGTGGGCGATTTCGCGCATTCGACCGCGCCGGTGCCCGACTTCCTCCATAACGTTGCGGAGGTCGGTACTGCACTCAGGACAGACCGTGACGAGACCGGTGGTCTCCTCTGTGTGTCCGCACTCGGGGCATTCAATCCTTGCCATTATCTGCTCTCCTTGCGGCCGGTTGATCCCGGCCTATAGTCATAACTGGTTAGATTTCGGTGGCCAAAGCGGCTGCGGGTGGCATACGTGCGGCTCGCACTGCCGGTGGCACCGCCGCGACGAGCGACAGGACGGTCCCGATCGCCAGCGCGATAGCCAGGTAGATCAGCATCTGGCCCCAGTCCATCATTGCGGCGACGCCTGCCTGCCTGATCATGTATACCAGCATCATTATGCCGTGGCCCACGAGGGCGCCGAGCAGCGATCCCAGCAGTCCAAGCACTGCTGACTCGATAAGGAACAGGCGCACGATAAACTCATCGAGCGCTCCGAGGCATTTCATGGTGCCTATCTCACGGAAGCGCTCAGTGACTGACATCAGCATCGAATTGGTGATTCCGACCGCGGACACCAGCAGCGACATGATTACGAGCCACGCCTGCCGGGCCGCTCTCGCTCTCTCTTCCGCCTCTGCTTCCTCAGCGCCGGGAGCGAGTGCAGCCTCTTCAGCCGCCACCGCCGTGGCGCTAGTGGCCTCATACTCCATGATACCTTCCTGTGCAACGTTCGCGGTCCACACCGAGGTGAGGAAGGCTATTCCGAGCACGACACCGGCGGCGGTGATCAGAGCACGACCCAGCCGCATGGTTACGTTTCGGTAGGCAATGCTTCCGGCCTGCCCCCAGGAGAGTGTTACCTGTCGCTGGACCTCGCCCCAGTCGGTCTCCGACTTGTACATCTTTCTCGCCAGTTCGGACTTAATCATCGAAGATGTAATCCAACCCTTTCTGGCCCTGATACAGAAGTATCAGCCAATCTGGATCCGCACTGAACCTGTATGAGCTACGATAGCACCGCGATAACCCGCAGACATTAGTTTCCGCGTTTGTTCGGAGATACCTTCTCGCCTCGAAAAAAACTTCCGGAACTCTGTGAGATGGTTGTGGCTTATCCCCCGCGGTGCTACTTAGTGAGACACATTGGATCGCAGCAAGGTTCGCCGTTTTGCGCTATTCTTTCCCTGATACGCTCCGGGGGCATTGATCCGATGAACTACTCGTCGGCGGAAAGTCGGATCGCATACGGCGGATGTCCCGACCAAGGCCATCGGATCCGGCCCCTGCGACTGGTCTCACCTGGACTGATAATTCTTCCTCCGCGGTTCCGGGACCTTTTCAGGGTTCTCCCGGATTGACTCCGTTCACAATACGCAATAGACTTGCATCAGACGTTCAACCAATCCTGTCGCCTGCGCAGTATCACCATGCTTCGCACCGCGACAGTTCTCACGGAGGCGGGCATGGCAGATCGAACAACAGAGTGCCGACTGCGTAATCGCGCGCTCTGTATCGGGGTACGGATTCTGATCCCCGTGCTCTTCGCCCTGCTGCTCTACCATCTATTCACTAACGTCGTGCGCCTCGGGACAGTTGTCAGTGGTTCAATGTCCCCTACGCTGGAAGTGGGCGACTGGTACGTTTTGCGAGTAGATGCGTATAATGATGGATCAGGTCCCGAACGCGGCGACATCGTCGTTTACCGTCTCTCCGACGGTCATGCCTATGCGAAGCGTGTTCTGGCGGTCGAAAACGATAGAATCGCTGTCGTCGGAGGTCGCGTGAACCTGAACGGCTCCTGGCTTGAAGAACCCTACGTCCCTCAGGATGCCCTGTTTGACGGATCAGCTACTGTAGCGGTAGTTCCGGAAGACGGCGTCTTTCTCCTCGGTGACAATCGCAGCGGAAGCGAAGACAGTCGCGACTACGGGCCGGTCAGTGTGGACGACGTGCTTGGCAAGGTCACACGGATCTTGCTCCCACGCGATCGAGCACGTCCGGTTCATCCGGTGGCTTACGATTAGGCTCCAACGAACCTCTGTCTTCTCGCGTGTCGGCACCTCTTCTAAAGTACTCGACTCTTACCGTCGTTGTCAAGTTCCTCCACAGGCGTTGCAATGGAAAGATTTGACTCGGGCGAGTTGTGTGCGGTCTCGCTGTGACGCGTCCGCCCGAAAGGGACCCGCGATCGCCCCCGCACATTGCGGCGGCTCCCCGACAGATTCTCCCTGAGCCCGGCTGCTTCGAAAGCAAGGTCCGTGCCGATCCCTCGTTCTCCCTCACAGACGGCGGGTCTCGACCACTCCTGGATTTTGCAGCAGGTATCGGATTTGCCGACCGCTGTGCGCCCGGTTCGCTAAAGGTTTCGCACAGACCGTCGTTAAGTCTCCTGCGCGATACCAGAATCGCAGGGAGGAAGATGGTCGGTGACTAATGGACTGCGTGCCGCGGCCGCCGGGATGAACGTCCAACTGCGCAAGCAGGACGTTCACGCCAACAACCTCTCCAACGCGGCAACGCCGGGCTTTCGACGCTCAGAGATCACGGTGGGAAGCTCTGCGTTCAGAGAGGCTCTCGCCGAGACCGTGTCGATGCCCGGGGCGGAGATCGTACGGGTGGATGTCACTCCCGGTCCGGTGCGTGAGACGGGCAGCGACTACGATCTCGCCATCGACGGAGAGGGTCTCTTTGCCCTGCAGACAGATCGTGGTCTGCGCTACACCCGCGACGGTCGATTTCAGCGTGCTGCCGATGGGCGACTTCTCTCCGCCTCAGGACATTCCGTGATGGGACGCGACGGGCCGATCGCTCTTCCGGGCAGCGAATTCCTGGTCAGTGAGCGTGGGCAGGTATTCTCGGAGGGACAGTTCGTTGATGATCTGTTCATCGCTGAGTTTGACCTTGAGGACGGCCTCCGACGGGAAGAGGATGGCCTCTTCGCAGCGGATCTCGGTCCACGCATGGCCGCTGAGCCCCGAATTCGGCAGGGCTTCGTTGAAGAGGCCAATGTGAGTGTGGTTCGGGAGATGGCACAGATGATGAGCGGCTTCCGAGCCTTCGAAGCGAGTGCCGCAGCCCTGCGGCAGACCGACGATACTCTCGGACGACTTATCGACAGCGCGCTTGCTTAGAAGCGGCGTGAGTGCACAGGCGACTACCAGCAACGGAAGCATGTGAGGTGACAGGCCAATGATGCGCGCACTCTGGTCGGCGGCATCGGGGATGACCGCCCAGGAGTTGAATGTCGACACCATCGCGAACAACCTCGCGAACGTGAACACGGTGGGATACAAAAAGCAGCGAGCCGAATTTCAGGACCTGATGTATGATACCCTGCGCGAAGCCGGTTCGGCCGCCGCCGAGGGTGTCGAACTCCCGACCGGGATCCAGGTTGGTCTCGGAACCCGCACGGCAGCAACCCGCAAGCTATTCCAGCAGGGCACCTTCCAGGAGACCGGCAATCCGCTGGACATGGTGATCGAAGGCGACGGATTCTTCCAGGTGCTGCTGCCCAACGGCACGGTCGCCTTCACCCGCGCGGGGGCGTTCAAGATCGACTCAGAGGGCAATGTAGTGACCTCTGACGGCTTCCCGCTCGAACCCCCGCTGGTGATTCCTCCCGACACGACCAGCATATCGGTCGGCAACGATGGGACCGTTTCAGCCACGACTGCGGACGCGGACCAGCCGCAGGAGATCGGACAGTTGGAGCTAGCGCGCTTTGCCAATCCCGCGGGCCTGCGCAATCTCGGGCACAGCCTGCTCGGTGCGACCGCCGCCTCAGGAGAGGCGATAACCGGCTCACCGAGCATGGATGGCCTCGGGGGCATCTCGCAGGGAGTGCTGGAGATGTCCAACGTCAAGGTGGTCGAGGAGATGGTCAACATGATCACCGCCCAGCGCGCCTATGAGGCCAACTCGCAGGCGATCCGCATCGCCGATCAGATGCTCGAGATCGCAAACAACACCCGCAGGTAGCTGATCTGAGGAATTGCTGATGCTCGCTCGTGTGACACTATGCATCCTGTGCCTGACGGCTCTTAGCCTCACGCCTTCCAGCGCGGCCCTGGTGGAGCTTAGAGAGGACGCGCGCCTCGAGGAGGAGGAACGCATTCGCTTCGGCCATGTCGCGCAGATTGCGGCGCCCGAAGATGGCGCGGACGCGCTGGTCGACAAGCTCGAGGAGGTCGATCTCGGGCCATCACCGCTGCCGGGTTCCAGCAGGAGGCTCACCGCCGGCTATATCAAGATGCGCCTGCGCAGGTCCGGAGTGAACTGCGGTGATCTGACCTTCGCAGGCGCGGATGCCGTGACGGTTCACCGCGCGGCTCCGCGTCCGCCTGCAGCAGACACGTCCGAGGAAGAGTGTGACGAAACAGGTATGCCTGCACCCGATTTGCCCGCGCCGGTCGAAGTCGGGCGTGGTACACGCGTGCATCTGACAGTGGTAAGTGGCGCGATCACCATCGGAGCCGAGGCCACACTCCTGGAGGGCGCAGTGGTGGGCGGACGTGCAATGATGCGGGTGCAGCAGACACGGGAGACAGTGACCGCCGAACTCATCGGCCCGACGGAAGCGATAATCCGCGAGAGTGAGGCAAACTGATGCTTCAACAGGTGAGATCCAGGTCATTTTTCGTTTGCATCGCATTCATCATCATCGCCACGGGTCAGAGCCATGCAGGCGACGTCAGTGCGGGTCCCGCGATTACTGACGACTCCGCCGGTCCCGGCAGCGGATCGTTCTTCATATCGCTCTACGAAGACCACCGGGCGACGAGACCGGGCGACATCCTCTTTGTGGTGGTCTCCGAATCAACCACCGCCTCGCACAGCGCTTCAAGATCGGACGCGAGGTCTTCGGATGTGCAGGCCGGGCCCGGCACAGGATGGCTTGACTTCATTCCGAGCTTCGGCTTCGGGGGCGAACTCAGCACATCGGCCGGTGGAAGCTCGCAGCAGCGCAATGTGCTGTCGACGCGTATCGCCACTACAGTAAGTGGCGTCACGCCCGAAGGTAATCTGATTATCGAGGGCGTGCGGACCGTGCGGGTCAACCACGACATGCAGGTGCTGCGCCTGGTCGGTGAGGTTCGCCCGCAGGACGTGCGGCCGGACAACACCGTGTTGTCCCAGCACGTGGCCAACGCAGAGATCGACTACGAGGGCCCCGAGCCGGGCGAACCCGGGAAGAGGGCAGGCATTATCACACGCATTCTCGGATGGTTGTTCTAAGATGAGCCAGATGCCACGCCACGCGGGACGACGGATCGTCCTGACAATCGTCATTCTTGCGCTCGCGCCGGCCTGCTCCGCGATGACCACGCGTGTCAAGGACATCGCGACCATCAGCGGCACGCACGAGCACAACCTGATCGGCTACGGGCTGGTCGTGGGACTCGACGGCACCGGAGACAGCTCCCGAGCGGTGTTCACGGGGCGGTCGCTCGCCAACATGCTGGAGCACTTCGGTGTCAGCGTCGATGCCGAGGAGATGCGCGTGCGCAATGCCGCCGCCGTCATGGCGGTAGCGAAGCTGCCGGCAAATACCCATCGCGGCGCGGAGGTTGATGTACTGTTGTCCTCTCTTGGTGACGCAAGGAGTCTTCAGGGCGGCACTCTCCTCGCGACTCCGATGCGCGGCGGGGATGGAGAGGTTTACGCAGTCGCCCAGGGGCCGGTGAGCATCGGCGGGTTCAACATCACGGCGGGACGCGACGAGATCCGGCAGAATCATCCGGTGGTCGGCAGGGTCCCCGGTGGAGCTTCGATCACCACAACGGTGCGCAGCAGGGCTCTCGAGAGTCCGCAGATCCATCTCGTGATGCACAACCCGGACTACACAACCGCAAGCAGGCTGGCGGATGCGATCAATGAGGAGATCGGCCCCGGCTGCGCCAGCGCCATGAACTCCTCGATGGTGCAGGTCACCGTGCCCGACGGCTCATCGGACCTGGTGAGGTTCATCACCAGGATCGAACAGGTAGAGGTCGTACCGGACAGTCCTGCGCGCGTGGTGATAAACGAGCGAACCGGCACGATAGTGATCGGCGATGCGGTGCGTATTGCGCCGGTCGCGATCTCTCATGGAAGTCTTACGATTCGCGTTCGCAGTCAATGGCAGGTCTCTCAGCCGCCACCGTTCAGTCCCGAGGGGGAGACGGTTGTAGTGCCCTCGGATGAGATCGAGGTTGAGGAGGAGGATGCGCGGCTGGTGGCTCTACCGCCACAGGGCAGTCTCGATGAACTGGTATCCGCGTTGAACACCCTTGGAGTGAGGCCACGAGACCTGATCGCCATTATCCAGGCGCTGAAGACAGCCGGAGCGCTCGAAGCGGAGGTCACCATACAGTGAGCGAAGTGATTCGGAGCACACAGGCTCTGTCCGCCGCACTGCCGGCGCAGACCGCGGGCGATGACGCATCACGCATTCGCGAACAGTGCCGCGAGGTTGAGGGTATCTTCCTGCAGCAGTTGCTCTCGGCCATGGACCGATCACCGTGGGGCGAGGGCCTCCTGAGTTCAGGCTCAGGCGAGAGAGTATTCAATTCGCTTCGCAACCGGGAGCTTGCGGGCGAACTCGCCCAGAGGGAAGCTCTGGGGCTGAGCGAGATGCTTTACAGGGAGCTATCGGGTGCGTCGAGTAAAGACGCACCGTAGAAGGGTGAAATCCGTACCGAGCAAGACTTTTGAGGATGATTGAGCATGAGGATCGATCGCAGCGGGCTGAATCCCAGCAGCAAACCCGTGTCCGTCCCGGCAGATGATCACTCATCCCCGGAAAAGGGCAGGCTTCAGCGTGCAGGCACGGATCAGGTCAGTGTTTCGCCACGCGCTCGCCTGATCGCGCTCGCACGACAGGCACTCGACGAGACGCCGCCGGTCAGGCGCGAGGTGGTCGATGCGGCCCGTGCGCGTCTGCAGGTGGAGGAGCCGGTCTGGGACGATCAGACCATCGCGGGCGCCATCGTTGACACCATATCCGATGACGCAGCCTGACATGCATGCCCAGCACTGAAGGGAGCAACAGGATGACAAACGAAGCGACCGTTGCACTGCTTGAGTCAGAGCTGGAACTCGGGGAGGCGCTCATCGAGACGCTCGAAAGCCAGCGAAGCGCTCTGCTCGAGCGGGACCTCGATCAGATGGAGCAGTTCACTGATCTTCTCGAGGAACAACTGGAGCTGTTTCTCGGCCTGCTCGAGAAGCGGTCTCATATGCCGGAGGAAGAGATCGCCGCGACCGGTCCCACCCGGGCGCTGCTTGACCGCCTCAGGCGCACCGAGGTTCGCGTGATCGAACTCGCCGAGTTCAACGAGAAACTGATTGCGGACCGCCTCGCATGGTCCAACGCCATGCTTGCGGCCCTGGGAATGGCCGGGACTGAGAAAGGCTACGGGCCCGATAGCGATGGTCTGCAGACATCTCAATGCGCCCTGAGTCGGTCCGCGTGAGGAGGATCCGGTTATGTCGTTACGCATGCTCAACATAGCCCGAACCGGACTCTTCGCTCACCGTGGAGCGCTTGAGATTGTGGGACACAACACTGCGAATGTTGAGACTCCCGGTTACGTGCGCCAGCGGCCGACACTGGTTACTATACCCGGCGCCGTGACGGGGGAGGCCGGCGGAGGAGTGGAGTTGACCGAGATACGTCTGCTCCGCGACGAACTGCTCGCCACACAGCTTCGACATGAGAGCGGGAATCTCGGGCAGGACCGCGCCCTGCGTGGCGCGCTGCTTCAGGTGGAGCAGATATTCACCGACGTCACCCAGGGCGGTCTTGCGAGCCGTATCGAGGAGATGTTCGACGCCTGGGCAGACCTCGGTCTCGATCCCAATGGTGCGTCAAGCCGGGCACAGGTCGTGGAGCGGTCACAGCTTGTGGCGGAGACGATCTCGGACCGATGGCACGCCATCAGCGATCGTCGCGTGGAGATCAATGACCGCCTTCGCGATCTCGTGAACAGATCCAACTCCGTCGCTCACGAAATCGCATCTCTCAACGAGAAGATCGGCGTTGCGGAAGCCACCAGTCTGCGCAACGATCTCATAATCCGGCGCGATGGGCTGGTTTCGGAGCTGGCGGAACTGTGCGGCGCCGAGACGATCCAGCGCGCCGACGGCACAATTGATGTACTGATAGGCGGGCGCCGGTTCGTCGAACACGACCGGGTAACTGAACTCAACCGTGTCGATGATCCCGATCAGCCCGGTATGCATCTCGTTGCACTCGGGGATGAGATCTCACCCTACGGTCTTCGCGGTGAGATCGCGGGCAGATTGCAGGCGCGTGACGATTATCTGCCCGAGTATCTGACGCATCTCGACACACTCGCGCAGGGGCTGTCCGATGAGATCAACGTCCAGCACACGCAGGGCCTGGATCTCAACGGCGACCCGGCACCGGAGCTGTTCAGCTACGATCCAACGCGTCCGGCCGCCTCGCTGCGGGTGCGGCAGGAGGTCATCGACGATCTATCGCTGATCGGCGCGTCGCAATCGGCGCTGGTTGACAGCGACGGCACCAATGCCATGGCGATCGACAATTTGCGCAACTCCCCGATCTTCTCCAACGGCACCGCGACCCTCTCTCAGTTCTCGGCTGAGCTGATCTCGCGCGTCGGCATCGACGCCGCCGGCACCGAGGTGCGCCTCGAAAGCCGGGAACTGCTGGTGGAGAATCTGCGCGACAGTCATGATAATCAGAGCGGAGTATCACTCGACGAGGAGGCACTCGAGCTTATTCGTTACCAGCAGGCTTTCGCGGCGTCCTCGCGACTGATGAGCACTGCGCTGGAGATGATGGATCTCGTGCTGCAACTCAGATAGAGGTGGACCTGGATGAGAATATCGACACGCGCCTATCACAACGACGTGCACAACAGCCTCGCGCGCGCCGAGCAGGACATGCGCCGACTCAGCCGCCAGCTCTCTTCGGGCAGGCGTCTGACCCGGCCCTCCGATGATCCGACCGCGGTTGGCACCATCATCAACTCTCGCGCGGATCTGGCCCGGGTCCTGAACCAGCAGAAGGTGTTCCAGCGCGCCGAGAGGCTTGTCGGGCCCGCAGACTCGGCTCTTGCGAACACTGCAAATGCGCTACGCGGCGTTAGAGACGTCGTGCTCGGGGCAACTCAACCCGGACTGACTGATTCCGCTCGCTCCAGTCTCGCGGAACTCGTGCGCAGCCATCGGGAGCAGATACTCAGCGCAGCCAACACAAGCGTTCATGGAGAATACCTCTTCGCAGGCAAACTCAGTCGAACCGTGCCCTTCACTGACGGCGTTGACGGGGTCGAATACGTCGGCGAGTCCGCCGGAATGCAACTGTGGGTGGCACCTGATCGACCCATGGAGGTCTCCATTCCCGGTGACCGGCTCTTCAACTACGAGAATGCCTCCGGGGAGCGCGCCGTGCCCGGCGTGGAAAATGATCTCTTCGCCCTGCTTGATGGGCTTGCCACTGCGATCGAGGCGGGTGACGAGGCCGGATGCATCGCACTGGGGGAGGACCTGGATGCTCTGTATGAGCATGTAATTCAGCAGCGTGGTGTGCTCGGCGCGCGGACTCAGCGGATTCAGGACGCCGCTGAATCGGCAAAGAACGCGGAGATCTCAGCCCGGGAGATCCTCTCCGACGTGGAGGACGTGGACATCGCCCACGCCCTGATCGAGCTTCAGCATAGACAGATCGCGTATCAGGCCGCGCTTGCGGCCACCTCGAAGCTCGCACAGATCCCGACGCTTTTCGAGTTGAACTGGTAGCGCCTGTATCCGCCACGCCGCTGTGAGCGTTTCCCGGCCTCATCGCGGCTCATGCAGAAGAGCCGCCTGCACAGATCGCAGGCGGCTCTTCAACTTCATCGCGAGGCATTCCTGACCTACTGAGCACTGGCAGCGGCGGCATCGATCAGCGCTCCGAATGAGGCGGCATCCAGAGATGCGCCACCCACCAGACCGCCGTCGATGTGCTCCTGCGCCATCAGGCCCTCAACGTTCTCGGGCTTGACCGAGCCACCGTAGAGTACCTGCATATTGTCGGCAACGTCCTGCGAGAACACGTCGGCGACCGTCTCGCGCACCATACCGCAGACACGATTCGCCTCATCTGCGTCGCAGACCTCGCCGGTTCCGATCGCCCAGACCGGCTCGTAGGCGATGATGATGTTCGCGGCCTCGTCGGCAGCCACACCCTGCAGCGCGGCTTCGACCTGACCGGCCACCACTGCATCCGTGTCACCGGCCTGGCGCTCGCCGAGCAGCTCGCCGCAGCAGATGATGGGCTTCAAGCCTGCGTCAAGCGCCGAGCGAACCTTCCGATTCACCGTGGCGTCCGTGTCACCGAAGACCGCGTCGAGATCCTCGACATCCGCCTCGTCAGGAGCGCCGAAGCGTCCACGCCGCTCCGAGTGACCGATGATAACGTACTCGCAGCCGCAGGCCAGTAGCATCTTCGGTGAGGTCTCGCCGGTAAACGCGCCTTCATCTTCCCAGAACATATTCTGGCCGCCGAGCTTGATGTTCGAGTTGGCGATACTCTTCTGAACGGTCGTCAACGCGACGAATGGCGGGCAGAGGATGACCAGCGCATCCTCGACCTGTCCTCCATGAGCGGTGACCCCGTCGGCGAGAGCTTCTGCCTCCGCTATATCACAGTTCATCTTCCAGTTTCCTGCCATTACGGGCTTCCGCATATCGATCACTCCCTGATTAGCGTTGTCTTTCGATCGGTAATTGGGCGAACGACTCACACTCTGTCCAGCGCCTCGACTCCGGGCAGCTCTCTGCCCTGCACGAACTCCAGCGAAGCGCCACCACCGGTGGACACGTGAGACATCCGATCTTCAAGGTCCATCTGTGTGATCGCCGCGGCAGAGTCGCCGCCGCCGACCACGGTGAATGCCTCGGTCTCCGACAGTGCCTGCGCGACTGCGAGTGTGCCCTCGTTGAATGGCGGCTCCTCAAAGTACCCCATCGGACCGTTCCAGAAGACTACCTTCGCATGCTCGCGGATGGTTCTTCCGTAATCCTCTTGCGTCTGCAGTCCGATGTCCAGAGCGTCCCAGCCATCTTCAATCCCGTCCGCATCGGCGAACCGCGTCTCGCCCGTATCCGGCTTGACCTGCTTCATCTGTACATCAGAAGGAAGCACGAGGCGCTCCCGCTGATCATCGTCAAGATCCTCGAGGATACACTCGGCCGCCTTCACGCTATCGGGCATGCAGAGCGATTCTCCCACGTTGCGACCCAGGACCTTGAAGAATGCCCACGCCATCGCGCCACCTATCAGCAGTTTCTCCACTCGCGGCAGCAGATCCCTGATCGCCTCGATCTTGTCCTCGGCTTTCGCGCCGCCGAGGATCACTATGAAGCCATCCCGCGATGCGTCGCGCACCTTTTCCAGATTTTCAAGCTCTTCGCCCACCAGCAGACCGGCCACACACTCGTCGATGTACTCCGTGACCCCGACCGTTGACGCGTGAGCGCGATGCATGCTTCCGAAAGCGTCATCGACGTAAAGCTCTGCATCTCCCGCGAGCTGCTCGGCGAAGTCGGCGTCATTGTCTTCCTCGCCGGCATGGAAGCGCGTGTTCTCCAGCAGCAGGATCTCGCCCGGGCCGAGTTCCGCGCGCATCTGCGTCACGTCATCGCCGACGCAGTCGGGGGCCATAGTCACCTCCGCATCCACCAGATTGGCAAGATGTGCTGCGACCGGCTTCAGCGACAACTCGGGATCGGGTTCACCACCCGGGCGGCCCAGATGGGAGCAGAGTGTTATCGGACATCCGGCCTCTATCAGACTGTTGATTGTGGGCAGAGCTGCCTGTATGCGCGTTTCGTCCGTGATCTCCCCGTTCTCGATCGGAACGTTGAAATCCACGCGAACGAGGGTGCGCCGACCGTCGGGTGTTACGTTGTCAAGCGTCTTCCAGCCCATTTTCCAGTCCTCCCTCTATTCCTCGCACCGATGTGAAACAGGCGCCGCCCTCCGTCAGGGCGACGCCTGTGATCGTAGGGCTTCCATTACACGCCCATATCGGCCATCTTCACCATCAGATCGGCCGTCCTGTTTGAGTAACCCCACTCGTTGTCGTACCATCCGAGCACCTTTATGAAGTCGCCACCGACCTCGTAGGTGGCTCCCGCGTCGAAGACGCACGAGGAAGGATCCTCCACGATATCCTGCAGCACGATCAGATCCTCCGTGTAAGACAGGTACCCCTCGAGTGAGCCCTCTGAGGCGGCCTGCTTGAACGCGGCATTGACGGCATCCACGTCGGCGGCCTTCTCAAGCTCCACCGTCAGATCGACGACCGAGCCGGTCGCGGTCGGCACCCGCATCGCCATGCCGTCGAGCTTGCCCTGCAGCTCGGGGATGACGAGGCCGATAGCGGCGGCGGCGCCGGTTGAAGTCGGGATGATATTGACCGCAGCCGCGCGTGCACGGCGCAGATCATCATGCGGGCCGTCGAGGATCATCTGATCGTTGGTGTAGCTGTGTACCGTCGTCATCAACCCACGCGCGACTCCGAAGCTGTCGTTGAGCACCTTCGCCATCGGCGCCAGGCAGTTGGTGGTGCATGATGCGTTTGACACGACGTGATGCGCTTCAGGGTCGTAGTTGTCGCAGTTGACCCCCAGCACGAACGTCGGGCATTCGTCCTTGGCCGGAGCCGAGATGATGACCTTCTTCGCGCCCGCGTCTCTGTGCTTGCCGGCGTCTGCGGTGGTGCGGAAGAAACCAGTTGACTCGAGCACGATCTCCGCGCCGAGTTCGTCCCACGGCAGATTCGCCGGATCGCGTTCGGCAAGGCTCTTGATCGACACGCCGTCAACGATTATCTCGTTGTCGCCGCTCTTTACCTCGCCATCGAAGCGTCCGTATATGCTGTCGTACTTGAGCAGATGCGCCAGAGTGTCGTCGTCGGTGAGGTCATTGACCGCCACGACCTCAAGCTTGTCTCGGTAGTTCTCCCAGATCGCCTTGAATACCTGACGACCGATGCGTCCGAAGCCGTTGATGGCTACCTTTACTGCCACTTGAATCCCTCCTAAGGGTATTTGCGGCGCGTCATATCTCCAACTGAGGAGAATTGTTGACCGGCACTTCATCCCGTCACGGTGGCGCACTGGTCAAGGACATCTCAAACTATCACGGGGGCGCGCTCTTCCAGCAGGTCAATCAGTCGGTCCGCCACCGCGTCAGCGTCATGTCGAACCCTGCCGTCGGGCAGCAGGCCGACAACGTCCGCCCGAAGCGGAATCACTCCCAGGCGGGCAACCTCTGTGTAATCTGGCTCAACGGCATCTGCACCTGCCGACCGATACCGCTCCAGCACCTGCTCGTCGATCTGCGCGGAATTCATCAGCACATAATCGAAGGGCAGTTCATCGGTATGGCGCTGGATCGCCCGAATGTGGTCTGCCGCGGTGAAGCCGGTGGTCTCACCCGGCTGAGTCATGATATTGCAGACGAACACCTTCGTTGCCTTGGACGCCTGCACCGCATTGAGGACATCCGGCACGAGGAAGTTCGGTACGACACTGGTGAATGTGCTGCCGGGACCGATCACGATCAGGTCCGCGTCCTCGATCGCCTGCGTCGCTTCTGGAATACCGGCGGGATCGGACGGATTCAGGTAGACGTAGTCGATCTGCTTCCCGGCCGCTGTTATCGCCGACTCACCACGTACAATCTCGCCGTTCGTCATCTTCGCGCACAGAGTCACGCTGCTCGCCGTGGGCGGAAGAACCCTGCCCCGGATCGCCAGAACCCGACTGGTCTCACGAATCGCCAGTTCGAAGTCCCCGGTTATCTCGGTAAGTGCGGCTATAAGAAGGTTCCCGAAGCTATGTCCGTTGAGCCCTTCGGCCTGGCCGTTGAACCGATACTGCAATAGTTCGGTCATCAGCGGCTCTGAGTCCGCAAGCGCCACGAGACAGTTGCGTATGTCGCCTGGAGCCGGGACATTCATGTCCGCCCGCAGGCGCCCTGAACTGCCACCGTCGTCGGCTACGGTCGCCACGGCCACGATGTTTGTGGTGTACCTCTTAAGGCCCCGGAGCAGCGTTGACATGCCGGTGCCCCCACCGATCGCAACCACGCGGGGGCCGACCTGCAGACGGCGCTGGTTCAACATCAGATCGACCAGCCGCCTGTCTGCTTCGGGATGTAGAGCGCTGGCCACCGACCGCACCAGTTGGTGCAATGCAACGCCGACCGCGAGCACCCCGACTAATGCCGCAACGATTCCAAGCTCCGTCGCCTGGCGCGGGCCACCGAGCGAGCCGATGAGGTCGAACACAGTAAGGTTCGCAATGAGAAGGGTTCCGAGACTTAAGGCCGCAAGCCCGATGGTCAGCAGGATCAGCCACCGCTTGACCTTGAGTCCGGGGTAAAGCCAGCCGATAGCTCTGCGCAGGGCGCTTTTCATGTCGTATCACAAGCCCCCATCGTAGCGCGCAGATCAGTACTTTCGGTCGCGGAAGATTCACCGTCGCAACGGCTTCAGGCATCGCCCGATGCGGGCGGTACTATCTCCGCGGTGCCGCCTCGGCTGCGCCGAGGAAGTATTGTGAAGTCACGGTTCGATTCCGTGCGCGAGTATAACATAGCGCTAAAGGCCGAGTCAACAGACGACACGGACGCAGAATGCGCCTCCCCGGACTGTCCGGAAGAAGCATTCTGCAGGACTCGCGCTGCTCGCAATTCGACCTCACCCATACCATAATCGCAGTGAAGCAGCCATAAGCTCTCAAGCTCCTCACCGAGTGGGTGTCGAGCTTCATCGCAGGGTTTGCGGAAGACCTGATCCCCGGGCCGCCATTGCGCCGGCGATGCGTGGCTCATCGCCTCTGGCCTTTGGAGGTTTTCGCGCTCGGATGGGCAAACCTTATTCCGTGCCATCCTGCGAGAGGAGGACGCCTGAGACGATGCCGTCTTCAATGCACCAGTCCCTGCAGCGCTTTTACGCAAGCGATGCCGGGGGAATCGAGATCGATATCGATGGCTACAGGGCGGACGCGATCCGCGACGGGGTCATCTACGAGATTCAGACCGGGGACTTCACCTCAATTCGCGAGAAGCTCCATGCACTCGCGGATGTGCATCCGGTGGTGCTGGTGCATCCCATCTCGCGCTTCAAGTGGATTGCCAAGTATGCCAGCGACACGGGGGAGGAGATGTCATACCGCCGCTCACCCAAGCGATGGCAGCTCTGCGAAGTCTTCGATCAACTGGTCTATGCGACGAAGCTGCTCGCAAGGGAGAATATCTCGCTCGAACTGCTCATTATCGCGAGGCGGGAGATGTGGCTCGACGACGGGAAAGGTAGCTGGCGACGCAGGGGGCATTCGATCATCGATCATGAGTTGCTCGCGATCCTCGAACGTCATCGCTTCGAAAGGCCGGCGGACCTCGCGCGGCTGCTCCCCGAAGGCCTGCCGGGGCAGTTCACGGTCGCGGACCTCCGCGAGTGCGGCGACATCCGCAAGCGTCTTGCGGGGAAGATGGCGTACACCCTGCGCGAGGTCGGCGCAATCGAGCAGGTAGGCATGAAGGGCAGGGCTTATCTCTACGAGCGAACGGAGGTCCCGCAATGACATCGAAAGAGCGCGTGCTTGCCGCCTGCCGACATGAGGAGACCGACCGGGTGCCGCTGCAGATCTACCTCACGCCCGAAGTCCGCGCGGCGCTGGTGGAGCACTTCGGCGAGCGCGATCTGCTGGAGGCCTTCGGCATCGACTTCCGGCAGGTCGGCGCGCCCTACCTCGGGGAGTGCCGCCCGGGGCCGGGCCTGCCCGGAGAGGCCGATCACTACGACCTCTGGGGCATCGGATACACCGACACGCAATACCAGGGCGGAGCCTATCCGGAGGCCACGGAGCTTCCCTTCGCGCAGATCGACAGCCTCGACGCGGTCGAGGCCTACCCGTGGCCGAGCGTGGATGACTACGATTACTCCGGCCTGCGCGAGCGCGCAGAGGCGGTCGGTGACTACGCGGTGGTCTTCGGGGGCTCGGGCATCCCGGACATCGTCAACGGCGTCTCGCGCGGGCGCGGCATGGAGCGGGTGCTCACCGACATCATGACGAACGATCCGGTCGGGGTGGAGATAATCGACCGGCGCGTAGATCACCTCTACGAGCACTGTCGCAGGGGCCTTGAGGCGGGGGGCGGGACGATCGACATCCTGCAGCTTGGGGAGGACTGCGGCGACCAGCGCGGGCGGCTCTTCCCCCCGCGCGTCTTCGACGAGTTCTTCGTGCCGCGCCTGAAGCGCTTCTTCGACCTTGCGCATGAATATGGGGCGCTGGCGATGCTACACTCGTGCGGCGACACCCACGATATCATGCGGACCTTCATCGAGATGGGCCTCGACATCCTCGACGCGATGCAGCCGGAGCCTGAGGGCATGGACCCGGCCACCATAAAGCGCGAGTACGGCGCGGACCTCACCTTCTGCGGACTTGTGAGTACGCAGCAGACGCTGCCGCGCGGAACTGCTGACGATGTCCGGCGCGAGGTACGCGAGCGCATCGAGGTGATGGGCGCGGGCGGCGGGTACATCCTCGCACCCGCGCATAATATCCAGCCTGACACGCCGCTTGAGAACGTGCTGGCGATGTACGACGAGGCAGTGAAGGCGCGGACGTCGAATTAAGTCTCGGCGGAGAAGCACGGAGGGCAGACGTTGAAGAGGAGATGATGTCGATCATGGAGGTCGACCGCTTCAAGGTGGGACCTTGCCGCGTGTCAGAGATGCAGCAACTCCGCACCCTGCTGAATAAGGTCTTCATGGAAGAGCGTAACGCCACGGGCGATCTCTTTACCTTCGCGCCACTGCTTTACACCGAGGAGAATATCGAGAATCTGCGCGTGGTGCGCGAGAGGAAGCGTATTGTGGGTCACGCGGGGATACTGCCACGCTCGATCCGCTGGCGCGGACAGGTCTTCGAGGTCGGGCTGGTCGGTGGGGTCTGCGCGCGCAGGGATCTGCGTGGCCTCGGGGTCGGCACCCTGGTAATGGAGGACGTAGCACAGCGCATGGAGGAGCTTGAGCTTGATTTCGGTGTGCTGTGGACGGGCAGTCCCGGATTCTACCAGCGCCTGCGCTGGCGTCTGGCCGGAGGCGTTGTTCTGATGGGAATCCAGGAGGCCATGGGACAGTCGTCCACCCGGCACGAGATAATGCGAATCGAGGAGACACCGTTCGGCCCCGAAGACTGCTACCGTCTGCATGTGAAGGCGGCACGCCACGAGGTAGTTCGCACCCCCGAAGAGACGAGAACGCTCATGACCGCGGAGCATGTTGACACACTTATCGGACTGGAGGGCGGTCGCCTGGCGGGCTATGCGACCTCCACCGGGCGCGTCATCCAGGAGATCGAGGGCCACGCCGAAGTCTGCATGAGTCTGATCGATCGCGGCGCATCCATGGGGGTGCGTCGCTGCGTGTTCCCGCTCAATGATCCGCGTATAGCAGCAATCGAGGGGACCCTGCCCGTCCATGTGGATCGCAGACCACTGGGCATGGTGCTGATCATCAACCGAACCACTCTCGTGGAGAAGATCGTCGAGGAAACCGGGATATCTGCCGAGGAACTGGGCATAGGTCTGACGGCGAGCGACGAGATGGTCATGATGGGCATCTTCGGCGGCCCCGAGCGCCAGCCGGAAGACGAGCCCCTTCCCCTGGACATACACGTAAGCTATCTGGATCATGTTTGAGCCGTAGATATCGGCGGCGAGACGGGCAGCGGGCGTGCCCGGAGAGATTCGCATCACAGAAAGAGGAATGGCTCGCGTCGGCGGCGAATCTTCGGGAAGCATCTCGCAGCCATCCGCCGAGAAGCGATGAACTGTTCTGCACGGGAAGCTGAGCTCAAGAACCAGTGCCGCGCTGACAAAGGAGTGGATTGAGCATGTTGCGGAGAGGTTTCATGACTAAGGGAGCAGTGGTTATGATGCTCGTTGGAATCGGCGCCGCCCATCTCACGCAGGCTCGGGCGGAGGAGCTTCCGACACGAATCGAGGCGGTAAGTGCCTTCGCCGATCTGATTATCGAACACGGTCGCGACACCTATGGTGAGGAGCACACCCCTCTGTTCGTCGATCGGCTCGACATGGAGACGCTGGAAGGCCGACGCACCGAGGATGATGAGGGCAACGAAGTCCTTCCTTCGAATCTCGCCCGCCATCAGAATCTCTTCCGGGCGCTCGTTGGCCTGACCAACCTCACAGGCGATCAGACCTACCGGCAGGCCGCGGAGGACGCCATCAGGTATCACTTCGACCACCTGCGGAGAGACTGCGGACTGCTGCAGTGGGGTGGACACCGCTGGATGGACCTGCTGACCCTCGATTACACCGGCGACAAGGGACGCGCCCACGAACTCAAGTTCCACCTGCCGTACTACGAGTTGATGTGGGAAGTCGATCCGGAGGCAACCGCTCAGTTCATCCGGGCATTCTGGAACGCGCACATAGTTGACTGGCGCAGACTCGACATGAATCGGCACGGCTCGTACGAGCGGTCAATGGGCGACCTGTGGGATAACGAGTTTGATCCGCCCGAGCCCTTTGCGGAGAGCCGCGGGCTGACTTTCATCAACACGGGAGGCGACCTTATCTACTCTGCCGCGATGCTCCACCGCTTCACCGGAGAGGAGGGCGCGCTTGAGTGGTCGAGTCGGCTTGCTGAGATGTACGTAAGGGCGCGCCACCCCGAGACCGGCCTCGGAGTGTACCAGTACACCAAACCGGCCCGTCGCAATGAGCCGCCCGCGGAGGGACCGCTTGAGGGGACGCTCACATACTCAAGCTACGGTGACCGCGCGGAGAATCAGTTCGGAGCCGTGTTCGGAGATGTGGCGCGCGAGGGCTGGATACTCCGCAGCCCCAACTCGATCTACGGCCATGCCGGTATTTTGCAGCTTCAGCTTGCTGAGGAACTCGGCGAGCGCGGTGAGGATTTCCTGACCTGGACGGTTGACGGCCTGCGCGCGTGGGCGGAGCACGCCTACGATCCGGAGACGAATCTCTGGCGGCCGATGTGGGCGGACGGCACCGATCTCACCGGCTACGAGATTCCACGCACGGGCTACTTCGGCCGCGAGGGCAGAGTGTTCGAGCAGGGCGAGACCTCGCCGATGCTTATGTGGTCGTACGCGTTCGGCCATCGGCTTTCCGGGGACCCGGCTCTGTGGGAGACCGCGCGGGCGATCGGTCGCGGGCACGATCTGGGTGACCTCGGGACGGCGCCGGGCGAGGGCGTTGACGTCAATCTCGATACCGAAGCGCGGCACCCGCACCTGGTCTTTGCGCTGGCGGAGATCATCCGCGCCACCGATGAGCCGGCGTATCGGGACCTCGCCGAGCGTGTCGGAGACAACATTATCGCGGCACGTTTCCATCCCGAGATGCGGGTCAATGTAATGTCGCTGGAGCCGCTCGCGCTGGTCACGCTCGAAGCGGTGCTGCAGAACCGTCCGGAGGACGTGCCGCGTTACAACAGCGGGCGGTAGGAAAGCCGGAGGGCACGCGACGGAATGATGAAGGACGCGCCCTGAGTCCTGTGGGGGCAGAAGCACGCGAGGCGTCGTCGGGGACCGTGATCATTACGGCTCAATGGCATGTGAGACGACAATGCCGCGTCGTGGAGACTCGATAGTGAAGCCGCCCCCGATCGGTTCGGGGGCGGCTTCATGGGTGAGGCTGGGGCTCACTCGGTCAGCGCCTCGATGATCGCGTTGGCGATCACCATGTGCCCGGTCGGGCCGGGATGCACCGGCTCAGGGCAGAAGATTTCGCTCTCCCGCAAGGCGAGATGCTCCTGGTAGATGTCATGCATGGGAATATGTCGGCATCCGTGGCGCTCGGCCACCTCCTGCGCGACCTTGATGTACCGCGGCAGGGCCTCGAGGACCACCGTGCGCCAGTCCTGTCCGGAGCCGTCGATGCTCATGTAGAAGGGGTCGATAATCAGCACCTGCGCTCCGGTCTCGGCGATGGTGCGGGAGACTATCTCGTCGTACTTCTCCCGATAAAGCTCCACTGGTACGATCGGCTCCATCCGGCGCAGCATCGAGTGCGCGTCGTTGATACCGATGAGGATTGAGACCCAGTCAGGCTCGTGGCGAATCACATCATCGGTCCAGCGCTCGGCAAGCTGCGTTACGCGATTCCCCCCGATCCCCTTGTTGATCCATCGAATCCTGCGCTCGGGGTATTGCGCGGTAATCAGATCCACGGTCAACTTCGCGTAGCCGGTACCGAAGGGCGCATTGGCCCCACGGCGGGTGGCGTCCGTGATCGAGTCACCCTGGAAGATGTACGTCTGACCGTCCTGTACAAGAAACTCAGACATTGCCGCGCCTCCGAATCAAACTGCGTGATCCATCTGCAACGCAGCGGCAGTTCGACGCAGAGCGCGAAGGCACCTCGGATCTGCACGAGGAGATTCTCGCTGGAGGTGGAACAATCACTCCGGGGGGACTGTTCGAAGACACGGAGGTGCTGTGCCATGCGCTTCGCTTCAGCTCTAATCGGTGTGATGCTGTTGCTTCCCCCCACCACCACTCTCGCCGCAAACGAGGACGGCTCCGCGGTGGCCGTCCTCGATGGCGGTCGCACTCTCGCGCCGATCCGGGCCGTTACCGAGTGGCTGGGTGCCGGCGTCTCCTGGGACGCTGAGAACGATACGGTCGAGATAGGGCGCGCGAACACTATGGTGAAGCTGCGGCCTGACTCAGAGACGGCACAGGTCAACGGAGAGGAGGTAGAGCTTGACACCCCTCCGAAGGTCCTCGCCGGCGTGACCTACGTGCCGGTTCGCTTTGTGACTGAGGCATTCGGGGCCACGCCTGATTTCGACGACGGGCTGCTGACACTCTATCCCCCCACCGGAGGGCAGCAGATGCAACTGCGGGTGGCCCTGCTCAAGGATGACTGGCTGACCTATCGTGGACCGTGGTTCGACATAGACTACCCGGCGAGCTTCCGCCCCCTCGGTTTCGATCGCGCATCAGAATCGAATGGATACGACGAGGACGGGATGCGCTTCGGGTCATCCGACGGAAAGGTCGAGTTCTACGTGTACTCGCCTCAGTGGTCCGGCGATCCGCAGTGGCCGAAGGTCGCACCGGGCGAGATGCTCTTCGACCGCAACTCGACCACTGAGGGTCACGGGCCCGAGCGGAAGAAGCTCACCTGGGTGACTGTCACCGGGCCGACCGATGACTACACGCGGTCCTGGATCGAAGTGCATCAGCCCGAGCTTAACGTCAAGTACTATCTCGGCATCCGTTACGACACGCTTGCGACGTACGAACGCTGGCGCGACGACTACCGTCGTTTTCGCAATTCTCTGGTGCAGTACGCCGATTGAGCCGATCGTTGCGCCTGATGCGGCCGTTGCCGGGCGCAAATGAGGCAGGCCGTCCGTCTCGCCGGGGCCGCTGCCCGGACCGCCGGAAAATGAGCAATCGCGGATGGGGGAAGCGACAGATCAACGGGAGGTGCCCGCCGTGCGCGCAGGGTCAGGTCTGGTTATCGTCGCACTGCTGATCGTCTCGCTACCCCTCTTCGCCGCCAACGACGATGGATCGGCGATCGCCGTTCTCGATGGCGGACACACCCTGATACCGATTCGCGCAGCCGCCGAGTGGCTGGGAGCCGAGGTCGGCTGGGAACCGCAGGAGAGAACTATCATCATTGAGAGCGCTGACAGAACGGTGCGACTGCAGCCGGGATCAAGCACCGCGTCCATCAACGGGCGTTCAATAGTGCTCGACAGCGCGCCGTTGACGCTGGCCCAGATCACCTACGTTCCGGCCCGCTTCGTGGCCGAGGCATTCGGCACGACCGTCGAGTTCCGGCAAAGGAGCCTCACCCTGAAGCCACCTGAAGGTGGTGATGGAATGGAGCTTCGCGTAGCGGTGCTCGGTGACGGCTGGCTTACCTACCGCGGGCCATGGTTCGACATCGACTATCCGGTGGAGTTCCAACCGCTCGGCTATGATTCCGCACCCGAGTCGGACAGCTATGATGCGGATGGAATGTCCTTCGGCACGCCGAGCGGAGCGATCGAGTTCTACGTTTACTCCCCGCGACGGTCGGGCGAGCCGGGATGGACGAAGCTCGCTCCGGGAGAGAGCCTCATGGGAAGCGAGTCATTCACTGAAGGCACAGGTCGCAACAGGCGGGAGACCAGCTTCACGGACGTGGCGGGTCCCGCCGACAGTTACGTGCGTTCATGGGTTGAAGTCCGCCTGCCCGAGCAGGACATCAACTACGTTCTCGGGGTCCGTCACGACGGCATGACAACATATGACCGCTGGCACGAGCACTACCTGCGGTTCCGAAATATGTTCGTGCAATATGATGCTCCCGAGGGGCTGGAGGGTCCGCCGGACTCCGATGACCTGATTCCTCGCCCGCGTCCCTTCCGGCGAGGTTAGCGACGCGGGCGAAGCGACAATAGCCTATCTAATCACAAGGAACAGCATCGAGGCTCCAGCGCACCACTCCCATGTGATAGCGCTGATGCCACGGCGCGGCGTTGGTATAATACGCGGTGACGATCTCCCCGTCCTCGACCTGCACGCTCGACGGATAGCCGCAGTCGCCCTCCAGCAGCCCGCCGACGATCACGAAGGGCGCCGACCAGCTTTCACCCGCGTCGTCGCTGATGCGGCCCATCACGCCGCGGAAGCGCGGGATGCGGTTCCCGTAGCTCGCGAGGATGCGCCCGTCCGCAAGCTCCAGCAGATGTCCGGGATGCTGGCTCGGCCGGCTCAGTTCGAGCGCGAACTCCCATGTCCGGCCCTCGTCCTCGGAGACCATCAGACGCACATTTGCTCCGTGTGCGCCCCCGGTGTCCTCGCTGATGACGCTCTTTGTCCGCGCCAGCGCCAGCCAGCGTCCGCTTGAGTGGATCAGCAGGTCGGTCTCGTTGTAGTTTTCCGCGCCGATTACCGACACGTCGCCCCATGTGCGGCCGCCGTCGCTGCTGCGCAGGAGAACCGAGTGGTGGGCGATGTCCTGCTCCCAGCTTGACGAGCCGTAGCAGCTTACCACGCACTCGTCGCCAGTCACGCAGACGTCGCCGAAGGGGATCAGGACCGGCTCGCCCTCGAAGCCCTCAATCTCTGACGGCGCGACCTCGCCCGCGTGCTCCCACGTGTGCCCGTTGTCGGTGGAGATGCTCACCCATGGCTTGAGCACCACGCCGCGGCCGTCGCGTTCCTCGCCGAGCGTCCAGCCGCTCACCAGCGCGACGAGGTGCCCGTCCGGATTGAGCCCCGCCGCCACGTTCATGCGCACCGTGGGAGGATGATGTTGCGTTACCTCGCTGCGGCAGCCCCAGGTGAATCCGCCGTCTGAGCTGACCCAGAGTTCCGGATCGCCCTCGTCCCAGCCGTGGCTGGGTTTGCTGTAGATCACCGCGCCGATCTCTCCATTCGGCATCAGCGTAAGGTTTGGCCACGCGCAGTGCTCCGGCGCGGTAACGACGTGGTATGCTCCATCAGGTAGCTGGATCTGATAGCTCATGATGAGCCTCCCCTGGCGGCATTCTCGGTTGTCTGCACCGATTTCCTTGATGCGAGAAGTTCGCTCCTCCTACCGGCATCCCCTCCCCATTAGAGGCGACATCTGACTGAATCGCAGAAATCGGCACGAGGAACGTCGGCGATGACACAGAATCGTTTAGTAACGCCCGCCGGGTCGTACATGCGAATTGGAGGAGGGAGCAGTGATGGATCAGAACCAACGTGAGGAGACCTCGCGACACATTTCTGGTACACCGCTGGATGATGAGGAGCTTAGCACAATAGACGCGTGGTGGAGGGCCGCCAACTATCTGGCGGTCGGACAGATATACTTGATGGGAAACCCGCTCTTACGGGAGCCTCTCAAGGACGAGCACGTCAAACCGCGCCTGCTCGGTCACTGGGGCAGTGTGCCGGGACTCACCCTGATCTATGCGCACCTGAACCGTGTGATCAAGTCCCGGGATCTCGACATGATCTACATAACCGGTCCGGGGCACGGCGCACCCGGAGTCGTCGCAGCCACCTGGCTTGAGGGCAGTTACTCGGAGCTTTACCCCGCAGTGAAGCAGGACGAAGAGGGGATGTGCCGCCTGTTCCGACAGTTCTCGTGGCCCTACGGGATACCGAGTCACACCGGAGCGGAGATCCCCGGTTCGATGCACGAGGGTGGAGAACTCGGGTACAGTCTCTCACACGCATACGGCGCCGCGTTCGACAATCCCGATCTTATCGTAGCCTGTGTAATCGGTGACGGCGAGGCGGAGACCGGAGCGCTGGCGACCTCCTGGCATTCGAACAAGTTTCTAAATCCGGCACGCGACGGTGCGGTGCTGCCGATTCTGCATCTCAATGAGTACAAGATAGCCAGTCCGACGATCCTTGCCCGGATCAGCGATGATGAACTGGCGTGCCTGATGCGCGGTTACGGACACGAGCCTTACTTCGTAGAGGGGGATGAACCCGCCCATGTGCATCAGCAGATGGCGGCGGCGCTGGATCGCGCAGTCGAGCGGATTCAGGCTGTCCAGCGCCGGGCGCGCGACGAAGGCCTGGTGGAGCGCCCGCGCTGGCCGATGATCGTGCTGCGAACCCCCAAAGGCTGGACCGGACCCGAGGAGATAGACGGCGAGAAGGTCGAGGGGCATTTCCGCTCCCACCAGGTTCCGATGAAACACGTGCGCGGCAACGAAGAGCATATGCGCCGGCTTACCGAGTGGATGCAGAGCTACCGGCCTGAGGAGCTTTTCGATGAGGACGGGCGACCGGTGGCTGAGCTGCTCGCACTTGCGCCGGAGGGCGAGCGCCGGATGGGCGTCAATCCGCATACAAACGGCGGCTTGCTGCTGACGGATCTCGAACTGCCAGACTTTCGCGATTACGCTCTGGACCTTCCTGAACCCGGCGCGATTGACGCCGAGGCGACGCGAGTGCTGGGATACTTTCTGCGCGACACGATGGAGTTGAATGCCGATCAGCGCAGCTTTCGAGTGTTCGCACCTGACGAGACGTCTTCAAACCGCCTCGACGCGCTGTTCGATGTCACGGACCTGACCTGGATGGCTGAGGCGGAGGACTTCGACGTACATCTCGGGCCCGACGGGCGCGTAATGGAGATGCTCAGCGAGCACACCTGCCAGGGATGGCTCGAGGGGTACCTGCTGACCGGCCGTCACGGGTGGTTCTCGTGCTATGAAGCATTCGTGCATATCGTCGGTTCCATGTTCAATCAGTACGCCAAGTGGCTCAAGGTCTCGCGCGACGAGGTGCCCTGGCGCCGCCCGATCGCCTCACTCAACTACCTGTTGACCTCACATGTATGGCGGCAGGATCACAACGGCTTCAGCCACCAGGATCCGGGCTTTCTCGATCTTGTGGTCAACAAGAAGGCAGACGTGATTCGGATATATCTTCCCCCCGACACCAACACGCTGCTGTCGGTGGCGAATCACTGTCTTCGCAGTCGCAACTACGTGAATGTGATCGTAGCGGCCAAGCACGATCAACCTCAGTGGCTGGACATGGACATGGCGGTGAAGCATTGCACCGCGGGCCTGGGCATCTGGGATTGGGCCAGCAACGATCACGACGGAGATACCGATGTTGTGATGGCCTGCGCGGGCGATGTCCCTACCATCGAGACACTCGCCGCCGTGGACCTGCTGCGCCGGTACCTGCCGGAGTTGAAAGTGCGCGTTGTCAACGTGGTGAATCTGATGAAGCTGCAGCCGGAGGAGGAGCACCCGCATGGACTCTCAGATCGGGACTTCGATACGATATTCACCACCAGTAAACCGATAATCTTCGCATTCCACGGCTATCCCTGGTTGCTGCACAGGCTGATGTATCGGCGCACGAATCACCCGAATCTGCATGTGCGCGGGTACAAGGAGGAAGGCTCAACAACCACGCCCTTCGACATGGCGGTGCGGAACGATATCGATCGCTTCCATCTCGTGATGGACGTTATCGATCGCGTACCCGACCTCGGGGAGAGGGCGGCCCATGTCCGGCAGCAGATGCGTCACCGGATCATAGACCACCGGGAATACATATCCATGCACGGCGAGGACATGCCTGAGATCAGGGACTGGCGGTGGCCTACCGAACAGAGATCTTAGAGGACAATCGTATCCCTAAAGGTTGGGGGCGAGACCGTGAGAGCCTCCCCCCGCGGTAGTCTCACGAATATCACTCACCCATGACCTTCACGATTACGCGCTTGCGGCGCATGCCGTCGAACTCAGCGTAGTATATCTGTTGCCAGGTGCCGAGATCCAGCGCGCCGTCGGTGATCGGGACGATCACCTCGTGGTGGATCAGCAGGCTCTTGAGGTGGGCGTCCGCGTTGGACTCCCCGGTGCGATGATGGCGGTAGTCCTCGCGGTAGGGCGCGAGTTCCTCAACCCACTCGTCGATGTCGGCGATTATTCCCGACTCGGCGTCATTGACATAGACTCCCGCGGTAATGTGCATCGCCGAGACCAGCACCATTCCCTCCTGCACCCCACTCTCGGCGACCACCCCCGCGACCTCATCGGTGATGTTGATGTACTCGCGCTTGCTCTTCGTCTCGAACCAGAGATACTTCGTGGCGAACTTCACGCCTAACACTCCTCTGCAGCAGAAAGCCCCCGGAGGGGTATCCGGGGGCTTTGATCTACCTCACTGCGATAATCCTACTCGTGCATCCAGATGTGAATCCGGACGCAGCGCATATTGTGAAAGGTGAACTCAATGTTGTTGTACTCGGTGTAGCGCAGGATGCTGTCTCGTGAGAACTCGCGGACGGTGCCCCCGAAGCTCACGGCGATCTGTCCGCCACCGGTGCCTACCGCGCCCGGTCCGGTGGAGTGATAGGTCAGCGTCTCGTCCGGCCAACCGTAGCGGTAGATGACGCGACTGTAGCTGTCTCCAAGCTGCACGTACCGATGCGGCTGCCAGAGGCTGGTGCGGGCGAAGTCGGACTTCTCACCGGCGATCGCGATCGACTGGATGTAACCGTCACGGTCAAGAACGAAGCCGAGCACAGAACCCTTCACATGGTAGAGCCACTGGACTTCGTTCGCCCCGAGGTCCACCCAGACAGGAAGCGCCCACATCGGATAGGGATTGCGCTGCACTCCCGCCACTGCAGGGGCCGGAGCGTCCGGAACACCCGGCTCCATATCCATCGGCATGTCATCCTCGGGGAAGGCGCCGGGGCCAAGGTCATCCATCGGCTCCATCGGCATGCCGGGATCCTCCATCGGCATCCCGTTCATTGGTTCCATGCCGGGATCCACTCCAACACCGGGAGCGCCGACTGCGTACGCCTCACCCTGTGCGGTTCCGATGCCGTCGGGCTGGCCGTAGATATCGAGGAGGTTGACCGCGTGCTGGCCCAGTCTCATACCGGCGAGCTGAACCTCCCGCGCCTCCACCACGCCCGTTACGAGCAGGCAGCATAGAAGGGCTACAATGATCGGCACAGCAGTGCGGTGACTGCGGGTGATCTCCATCTCGCACCTCACCTCTCAGTAATCGACGGCCGAACTTCATGATCCCGCGCCGGAGTATAACATAATCCGGCCTGCGGCCTCAAGGTCAACTGCACTCGGAAATGAAGCTCCCGTTAGCTGTCGGCTGACTGCTGTTTCTCTGCCTCAGCCTTGATGGCCTCCAGCATGTTATCGCAATTCTCCTGGACCTTGCGATGCAGAAGCTTCTTGATCAAAGGACCGATGAGCGGGATCGCGTACTCATAATCAATCGTGAGTTTCGCCAGCGTGCCCCCGTTATCCTCCTCGAATGTCCACGTTCCCCCATAGGCGGTGAAATCCCCCTCGATCATCTCGAAGCGGCAGCAGCGCTCGTCCTCGTTCCAGAAGTCCTCTTCAGTCCACTCAAGCGTGCGGTTGAACTCCTCGATCTGCCCTACCCAGCGGCTCACCTGTCGCTCCTCGGTCTGCTCGATGATCTCGATTTCGATCACATCATCCATGAACTCCGGAAAGCGTTCGATGTCGCGGGCGATCTGATAGACCTCTTCAACGGGTGCTTCGATTCGAACTGCACTCTCGACTGTGGCCATGATGCCGTATTCGTATCCTTCCCATTTCGGCGATGTGTTATGCGCCGCTTTCGTCTGTTCGGTATTCCCGCATCCATTCGCGAAAAGACCTGCGCGGGTAGCGGCGATACTTCTCCATGATGCGCGGGCCGTCCTGCACGAGCGTAGGAATCCGGCCGCGCGGACAGGGCAGCCACTCGACGATCCCGAAGAGTCTGCACACGAGGGGACGCACCGGGTAGATCAGGCAGAGCCGACTGTCCGGAGCGCTGAATTCGCAGGGCGCAGCCATCTGCCGCGCGCGGCGTAGCGTCGGCCGGAAGACCACTCCGCCAAGATAGTCGCAGATCGCCTCGAATTCAGAGCATGTTATCTTGAGATTGGCCATGCAGCGGCTCGCGCAGTCCGTGCAGCCACTGCAGTAAAGGTCGGGCATTTGACCGTATGTCTCACGCAGCCAACGAGCTTCTTCAGTCGTCCTCACTGGCGTAATCATGTCGCAACCCCGGCACGAGACGGTGAGGAATCATGTGCCACCCGGATGAAGACGGTCGCGAAGGTCACCTCAGCCCTCTTCCTCTTCGACAACGCCGCGCGCACGGCGCTCGAACTGATTGCGCGGGAGGCGTACTATATGTCGGCAGCCCTCACACCGCAGCTTCACATCCATCCCCATACGCATGATCTCCCACGCGTTCGTACCACATGGATGTGGTTTCTTCAAAGCTACCCGTTGACCTTCGTGCCATCGGGGCTTCTCAGTCATCTTCGGGCTCCCATTAATCGCCGGCATCGGCCGACAGAGGCGGAGACAGCAGATGAGGCGAACCCTCCGCTCGGAGGCTCTTTAAGGAGGAAGACGTTCTCCGTGTCGCGAAATGCTGCGGGCCGCTCATAAACGGTATTGCCATGAGGATCCCGATACCGAACAGTGTTTCCGCCGAAGGCTCAATCCGCCTGTCTCCGGATCGTCCGGCCGGTCATAACATCTCCCTGCGGGCGAATAGTGTGTGACCTATTCGCCGTTGCGCGGATTATCCCTTTCCGGTATTCTGGAGGAGGTCGCGCGGTGGCTGGAGGAGAATAGGGTCATTCCCTATTGCCAAAGCTCGATGTCACAAGTGAGGTGTCGGGTCTGTCAACTCAGGATAAGGTAGAGCTGTCGCGAACCGCGCGTGAGGAAGTTCACGGCACTGAACACACAGGCGTAACGGTTCGCGCGATAACTGTAGGACTGGTGATGGTGGTTGCCTTCACCGTGGTGGGCTGCTTTGGTGTATTCCTGCGCTACGAGATCATAGGAACCGGCTACCTGCCGCGTGGCGCAGTCTTCATACTTCTCGCCCTGCTCGGTGGGAATGCCGCGCTGCGCCTGGTCGGACGGGTAACGCGGCGATGGAAGCTCACCGCCCGCGAGTTGCTCTTGGTGTTCCTGATGCTGATGGTGGCGGGCGCCATCGCGGGTCAGGAGTTCGCCCAGCACTTCTACCTCAACACGCTCGGCATTGTTTACTACGCAACTCCCGAGATTGCTCCACCGGAGCTGTATCTGGAGCAGCTCAACCCGATGCTGGTGCCGGACACGAACCCGCAGGCCCCGGCGATTCGCTGGGCGTTCGAGGGATTGCCGCCCGGGCAAAGCGTTCCGTGGCGAGCGTGGATCACGCCCCTAACCGTCTGGACGCCATTCATACTGGCGGTGTACTGGCTGGTGCTGTGTTTCATGGCCATACTGGCACATCGCTGGGAAAGAGAGGAGCGCCTCCTGTATCCGCTGGTAGAGGTACCGGTGGAGACGGTCGAGGGTGAGCCTGCAGTCGCCTCGCAACTGATCCGCAGCCCCATGATGTGGGTGGCATTCGCAGTGCCAGTGATTCTGTTTACGATCAAGGGCCTGCACGGTTACTGGCCTGCTTTGCCGGATATCGACCTGCAGCGAACGACTGAAGCGACGCTGGGAGGCCCCTGGGCCGCATTCAACCGCATACCCATCCATCTGTATCCGGAGATGGTAGGGGTCGCTTATCTTCTCACGTCCGAGGTCGGCTTCTCGCTTTGGTTCTTCTACTGGTTCCGGCGTATACAGGAGTTCGTTCGGATGAGCGTGGGAGTTGACACGGGGCACGCGCAATTCTTCCGCTTTCAGACGATAGGAGCCTACATATTAATGGCCGGCGCGTTGCTCTGGTCGGCACGGGATCACGTACGGCGAGCCGTAAGGATCGCGATCGGTGCGATTAGACCCCGCGAGGGTGCGGCCGACGCCGATGAACCCTATCGGCTTGCGGTGCTCGGCTTTGTGGGTGCCTTCATCTTCATCATCTGGTGGTGCACCTGGGTGGGCATGGACCTGACATGGGCGCTGGCTCAGTACATAGCCTTCCCGCTGGCGGGAATGGTCGTGGCCCGAGTGGTCGCCGAGGGCGGCATGTTCATATACTCAACACCGTTCAGGATCAACGAGGCGATCTTCGAGATTGCCGGTCCGGAGCGCATCGGGGCTCAGAACATGACGCTGATGACCATGACGAGTTGGACTCAGATTCGCTCCACAGCAACGATGAACATGGGCGCCGTAGCCCAGGGCCTCAAGATCGGTTCGGTGATGGGAGCGGATCGCCGCAAGATCATTTTCGCGGGGATGGCGGCGGTGGTCGTGGCGATCCTTGCAAGCCATGTGACCTCGCTTCACATCATCTACTCCTGGGGAGTGCCGAAGCTTGGCTGGTGGCCGAGTGGCGCATCCCTGAACACCACAAACATGCTGGTGCGGTACATTCAGTCCCCCACGACCATGGCACCTGTTGAGTGGGCGGCGATGGGTGGAGGCGCTCTACTCACCTGGGGTCTTGTTGCCCTCCGACGAAGATTCGTCTGGTGGCCGCTGCATCCGCTGGGGTATATCGCGTGGCTTGGCTGGCCGACCGATCGCTACTGGATGTCGATCTTCCTCGGGTGGCTCTGGAAGGTCCTGGTTGTTCGCGTTGCAGGCTATCGGGGCTTCCAGAAGCTGCGGCCGATCGCTTTCGGCCTGATCCTCGGGGTGAGCGTCATCCTGACGATCTGGATCATCATACACTACTTCGCGCCCGCTCCCGCACTGGTTCGCGAGTAGGTGCATCAGGAGTGCGGTGATTCTGCGCCGATGGACGCAGGGCGCAGGAGACGCACAGGATCGCGGGCAGGATGAGGGGAGTGCCGCGCGATCCGTTAGGGAGGGATCCGGAGCGTCCGGACGAGGGCTCAGCCTTCGTTCGGGCGCTCTTCGTCTTCCTCATCGAAAACGTACGGCGCGCCGGGTTCGAGGCGGAACTGCAGGGTTGTATGCAGGGGATCGAAGCCGATCTGCCGGAGTACCTGGATCGCCGGTCTGTTTTCGGCATGGACCTTCGCCATGATCTTCTTGACATCGCGGGAGGCGAAGTAACGAATGGCGTACTCAGCCAGGCTCAGGGCAAGACCGTGGCGGCGGTAGCGGCGACGAACGTAGATGCTGCGCAGTACACCGTATGGCTCAGAAGTCGCCAGGGTGGTCTTCGTCTCCAGCCAGAGCCACGCCGCGATCTCGTCGCCCACCGGCGCGTCGTCCGCGGAGACCGCCTGCACGATCATCCCTTCCGGCTCGCGATCCATCGCCCGCTGCAGTTTCTCGGTGTGATACTGCAGATCGAGGATCGGATCCTCGGGAAAAGACATCTTAGCCAGTTCGCGTTCGAAGATTGCCAACACTGGGAGGTCATCTTCGCCGGCGAGCCGTGAGTAGCATTCGAGATTACCCCCGGTCTGTCTCGCGTTGTCCGACATCTTACTTCTCCTGTCTCTACCACTTCGCTACATGCTGTATGCGGCAGCAGGGCATTGCGCAGATGCCGCTGCCGTCGCCACCGGCGGCGCTGTTGGATGGAGGAACGCACCTTTCTCCGGTGGAACATCGACGCCGCATCTCGCTCAGCACCAAAGACCGCCCGTGACTGCGAGGAACCCGCGATGCGTCTTCAGCCACCACCAACGGAGTCGAGCAGCGCCGAAGCGGCTTCTACCAGCGCGGCCTCCGTGCCGTGGCCGAAGGGCGACCATCCGGACTCGTAGCCACCCTCATCGATGGCCGCATCGGTCGGCATGTACCCTGGCGCGTCAAGCGCGAGTTCGATCACGCACGTATTCGCGAATGCCGAGCGCTGACGTATCTGCAGTTCGATCTCGCACAGTATCTCCCCCGGCACTCCGAGGAGGCCCCAGCGATCGCCCAGCGCCATCGCCCATATCTCCACACTCACACTGTCCCGGCCCTCATACCTTTCCGCAAGTGTAAGTTCGTGGCGCTCCCGAGACGCTCCTGCGCCGGTTGGATCGTCGGTTTCGTCAAGCGCCCGCCTCGCGTCGGCGACGGTCGGCAGGTCCCGCAGGGGCAGATTCACACGGCGACTCGCCACACGCAGTGGGCCGATGCTCTCCCCGTCGAGCAGTTCCCAGACGCGTAACGCCTCACCGCCGATCGAGTGTCCAATGCGCCTGCGCGAGTCGCCGGTGCGGCGCAAGGGTACCTGATCTCCAGCCCCGCCGAGCAGGAAGACCGCCGGACAGCCGAGGGCAAGTTCGAGCACCCTGCGCGCGTAGCCCGGCCAGTCGGCTGAATAGCGGTAGAAGGTCGTCTCCGGATCGCCGCCGCAGACTGGATGGCAGCCAAACGCGGCCATCGCTGCGAGCGGCTTTCCATCAGAGGTGGAAAGCTTCAGCAGAGGAAGATGAGGGTTCGCGGGACCGACGCGCAGCCCCTGAACCCCTTCCTGTGGCGTACTGAGACGCTCTCCTGGCGGCCCACCCTTCTCCCACGTGTCGGCGAGTTCAGCGCCGACGCGCGAGGCGACCAGCGCCTGATCGAGCGGCAACCGCATGTTCATCTCGGTGCATCCCTCGACATTGACCGGACGGCGGTTGAACTTAACGAGATCGGCCTCACCTGTTCCCGCAAGGGCCACGGCCGGTTCACGCCTCCGCCAGGCCTCGGAGATCGCTCCCGCCATCTGCCGGACGCAGGTGATTGCGTAATCCTCGCAGACCGCCTCATTGAGACGATCGCTGAGGTATCCGGTGCTCTTCAGCGCGGGACCCCAGTGCGTGTGCGTACCACTGGCGAGAACCTTCTCGCCCGGAATGCCGCAAAGCTCGGTGACACGCTCGCGGAGCATCTCGGTGAGCGGACGTGGGAGGCCTATGACGTCGCCGACGACGATACCGCAGGCCTCATCCCCCTGCTCCAGCACCAGCGCATGTGCGAAGAGCGGATCCTCTATACCATCGGAGGTCTCGGTGCGACCGCCGTAGCCGGCCATGGTGAGGCCAAGCGGTGGCGTGATGTCTATCTTTGCGACTCCTGCGAGCAACTGATCGCTCATTCCGATCATCCCTCTTATCCGATATGCTCGTTGGAAGAGTGAGGTGTTCCGAGCAACGCAATACAGAAAGACGCTTTGCCACGATTGCCTTTCACAGCTACGGGGCCGCTCTCACCACCCGGTAGCAGTGCCAGGGTCCCGCTACCCACTCGCGCTGCAGCGTGAGATCAGGGGGGAGACCAAGGTCTGCGTCGACAGCGGCGGGCGGCACCGCGCCGGGCTCATCGGTGACGAGCAGCACCAGACGGCTGCCCGCCCAGAGGGCGTCGATGCGTTCCAGCAATTCAGGAGTTCGGATCACCACCATCTCGCCCGTCCTCCCGGCGAAGAGCACAACCGCGAAGCCCGGCCATCCTGCGATGAGGTGCTTCTGTCCCGGGGGAAGCGTCGTATCCCGGAGAAGATCTGCCGCCTCGATCTCGGCACGCGCCGTGTCGGCCAGCGGGCTGTGACCGGCCAGAATGCGCGCGGGCGAGAGAGCAGCGGCGGCTCCACCGGCGTAGAGCCATGCGGCTGCTCCGAGTCCGGCCACCAGAACCACAGCGCTGATGCCCAGCGCCCGTCTCCCTCTTCCCTGCATGAGATCGCCGATGATGGAGGCAAGCATCACATAGCCGCCCGCAAGGACCATGGCGAGAACGGTGGAGAGGCTTGCCCAGTGGCCGTCCGCGCCCGGCAGCACGAATGCCGCGGGGAAGACCATCGGGGCCACGAGCACGGAAAGCACCATCCATGCCACCGGCCGCGCGTCCGCCGGATATCGACATGCTCCATGCATCTGATGGTAGATCAGGGCAAGCACCGGGAAGAACGCCAGCAGCGACGTGCTTACGACAATAGAGAACACTCTGGCCCCCGGAGGCACCACGCGAGCATCAAAAGTCTCACGGAGGAAGTGCCATGGATCGCCCATAATCGCCCAGTTGGACATGATCCAGACGCCCGCGACGTATGCGATGGGCAAGGTGAAGGCAATCAATGTCCCCTCAAGCTTCCTGCCCGACCTGTCCTTTCGCCATGTGCACCAGGCGAGGTAGATCAGGACGCCCACGACCACGAATACGGACTCATAGCGGGTGATGACCGCGCCGGAGAGGAGAGCGCTGGAGGCGATAAGGTCTCGCAGAGCCTCAGTGCGCGCCCAGCGCAGCATGCTCCACGACGCGCCGAGAAGCAGGGTGGTCAGCAGAGCCATCGGGGCTCCTGACGCAGCCGGGCCGAGCACAAGCGGGTGGAGCGCGAAGAGCGCCACCAATGGCCAGCGCAGGGCGCGGGACAGACCGCACTCCGCCGCGAGGCCAAGCATAAGCGCAGCCGACGTCCCGGCGTAGATCGCTCCGAGAACGTTCGCCGCGACGCCCGACGTTGCGAGTGAGGGCGCCATCAGCACCAGCGGAAGCTGCAACAGCGTGGGGAGCGGTGGCTGGACGAAACCGATCATGGCGAGATTCGCGTAGTCCTGTGCGTTAAATACGTCATAGGCATGCGCGACCGCTGCGAGGGCGTCCCAGTTGACCTGGAGGTCTACGAGGCGACCGCGCAACCCGACCGCGAGTGTAAGCACCACGCCCAGAAGGAAGACGATCGGAAGCTCGAAGCGGCGCAGACGTGCTTCCGGCCGCTCCGGTGCGGAGCTTGCAGCCGGTCCATGTCGCTGCTCGGTCATGCGGAATCACCGTCGTCGAACCCGGCATCCTCGAATTCGAAGATACCGTGGTCGGTCTTCTCCCAGTAATGCGGGCGTACGATGATCTGCGCGAAGGCCTTGTACGCCCCTATACTCATCATCAGCCAGTAAACGGGAGTGAGCAGGGAGTACTTCACGAGGTCGTAGTACCCCCGATGCATGCATCCGGCGACGGCCATATACACGAAGACGAAGTTGGCGCCGAAGAGGCAGAAACTGCCCAGCAGGTAGATCGCGGGCGGAAAGAGGACGCTGATGAAGCCTGCGTGTGTGAACAGCCAGTAGATCGTCATCGCCCAGTAGATCGGGTTGATCAGGAAACATACGAGCGAGCCGCCGATAGTCATCTGAAAAGAGAACCAGCCCGCGAGCCCGAGTTCGCTGATGATTCGAAGCGGTCTGCGCGTATGCACAAGCCATGTCTGCAGGTAACCCTTGACCCAGCGCGAGCGCTGGCGGAACCACGAGAAGAACGCCCCGTTCGCCTCCTCCCAGGTGGTCGAGTCGAGCATCGCGGTGCGCCAGCCGTGCTTGTGCAGGCGCACGCCGAGGTCGCAGTCCTCGGTCACGTTGAACGGGTCCCAGCCGCCAAGCTCCTTCAGCACATCGACGCGGAAGTGATTGCTGGTGCCACCAAGGGGCACGGGCGCGCCGGAGGCCGTCAGTCCGGGCAGGAAGAGGTCGAACCAGACGGAGTACTCGGCGGTGAACCAGCGGGTGAGCAGATTCTGCCGCTGGTTGTAGTAGTTGAGCTTCGCCTGAATGCATACCACGTCATCGGGCGCGCGACGGAATGCGATGGCCGCCTTCTTGAGCTGATCCGGCTCAGGCCGATCCTCGGCGTCGTAGATGACCAGCAGATCGGTCTCACAGGTGAAGAGCCCGTAGTTACAGGCCTTCGGCTTGGTCTTCGGCTCACTGTCGGGCACGACCACGGGCCGAATGTGTGGGGGAAGATCCATGGCCTCCGCGGCAGCGATCGTCTCAGTGTCGTCTTCTTCCAGCAGAAGCATCACGTCAAGCTTCTCGACGGGGTAGTCGAGGTTTCTGACGCCCTGAACGAGTCTGTGCAGTACCGCGGCCTCGCGATACAGGGGAATCAGCAGGGTGTAGGTGGGCAGCGTCGCCTCGTCGAGATCGCGTAGTTCATCCTCAGTTGCGTCGAACAGGACTGGACGCTCGAGCGAGACATATACGAGGTAGAACTTGTATAGCGAGTGCACAACGTAGAAGATGATGGCGAGAGCGTTCAGGACGATCAGGCTCGCAAGCGGCCGCCAGGCGATCAGAGCGATCAGTAGAGCGAGGATGAAGAGGACAGCGAGTGCCTGCCCCCGCGTAAGCGTGCGGTGGGCGCACTCGTCCGGGCGCTCGTGCAGTATACGCAGGACCGGTACTTCCGCTGGTTGGGGGCTGGAGTGGGCCAATAATCTCCCTCAGACAGGGCTTCCCTGCGGCCTCGCCACGGACATAAGCCAGTTGCGCAGTCCCTCGGCAGTAGTGTCTGGTGTCATGTACTGAATGCCTTCGGTCACAGAGCGCGGCCCCTGCCGCTGCAGAGGCCGCCCATCCCCGACGACTCCCCTGCGCCCGATGTGGCTACGGGAGTTCGTTCATCTCTCCGACCGTATCGTCGATGTACGAGTTAACATACAAAGTATTGTCCGCGCGGTTCCAGAAAAGCTCGCCGCCGAGTGCAGATACGGGCGCGCGCGGCGAGATCATCAGCACGCCGTCCTCCCGTCGCGCCGGCTCCGGCATCCGTCGCTCCTCTTCACCCGTGGCCATTATATCGAGGCCCTGGACCATGCGGAGAGTGACGCCATCCCGCCGCACCTCCAGCACACCGGCCTCCTCGCTCCACGCCACGTCAGCGCCCATCGCCTCGAGAAGAGGCTGAGCCGGCACTATCAGATTCGAGTTCGGCAGCAGACGCGGCTCCACCGGAACCTCGACGCGCCGATCATCGACAACGACCTTGATTCTGCTCAGATCGGCGTAGTAGTCGTTTAGATGTTGATGCTCGGGCCATCTGACCTCGATCTCGGCACGGCGCTTGAGCAGTGCCAGGAAGAGTTCCTCCGAGATGCCACGCCGCTCACGGATACGCTCAATCACCTGCGGGCGCACCTCCTCCAGATCCGGCAGGCGGCCGGGAACTGCCTCCCGCGCATAGAGCACGTGAAAGTGATCCACCGCTTCGATCGGATCGGAGACCTCGCCCTCCTGCAACTCGAATATGACTTCACGCAGATCCGCATTGCGAACGTCCTCGGGCGTGAGCCAGCCACGATCGCCGCCCTCCTTGGCGGTTGGGTCCTGCGACATCTCGCGCGCAACTTCGGCGAAAGATTCCCCAGCGGCCAGCCGCTCACGCGCCGCGAAGGCGTCGGCGATCGTGTCTGTCACTATGTCCAGCAGACGTACGCGCGGTTCCTCGGTGAACTCGTGCGGATGTGATTCGTAGTATCTTCGGATACCCTCATCGGTGAGCCCCATGCGCTCCTCCAGCAGGCGGTCGATGAGAAGCTCCTGCTGCAACTGCATCCTGAGCCCCTTGAGTGTCTGACCGCTCTCTGCCAGCCAGCGGCTGAATTCCTCCTCAGTGGCATACTGCTCCCGCAACCGGGCGAGCGCCTCGTCCACATCCGGCTCCCCGATGTTGATCTGCTTCTGCTTCGCCTCTGCGTCAAGCAGTCGGCTCAGTATCAGTTCATCGAGTATATCGCCCCCGCGCGTCTGCTCCATAAACCACCAGAGGTCATCAGAGCTAATCTCAGTGTCCTCGACGATGGCCAGCACGCGGGACGGTTCCTCAGGGGGCGAGGGATTGTCCTGCGCGATAACGGCCGTACACAGAGACATCGCCGCAGCCATCATGACCAGCCGGTTCATCTTCAAGGTAGCTCTCCTTCCGTTGATACAGAGCCTGGGGGGCATTTCTCCGTCGATGCCCCATGACCTGCATCGGGATTCCGCCACCGTCCGGTGAAGGCCCACCGGAGAAGTCGCTGGTGAGAACCCCGCTTTCTGCCGAGGAGTTGCCGCAGGAATGTGAGATCGGTGGAGGAATTGCCGGTGCATCGGAGAATAACTGGTACCGGCAACAACTCCGGAGCATCGGCGCCCGCTTGCGGGCCCACTCCGTGTGTAAGTAACGTTCGGCGCCGCACTCACGGCGCACGGGAGGATAGTTATGTACAGCGACAAACACTGGCGCGACATGATGGACCTCGGGATCGTTCACTTCATGGCCTACCCGATCATCCAGGACGATGACCCTGACATGATCCTCGAGACCGCAAGGAAGATCGCCCTCGACGATTTCTTTCAGGTGCTGGAGGTCCGCCCCAGTCAGCATCAGGGGGTAATTGACGGGCTCAAGCAGATCGCAATGACCAGCCACATCAAGCTCGGGATGGGCTCACAGCCGCCGCTGCTTATCAACCAACTCGACATCAACTCGCTTGATGACGGCGAGCGGAAGAAGGCCGTGGACGCAGTGAAGAACTCGATCGATCAGGCGTACGAACTGGGCTGCCGGATCTGTGCTTTCCTCTCCGGACCGGACAACCCGGAGGACCGCGACAGCGCGATGGCTGCGATGGTGGATTCGTGCGTGGAGCTTTGCGAGTACTCGCAGAGCAAGGCGGGCGACGGGGAGCCGGTGTGGCTCTCGCTTGAGCAGTTCGATGACACGATCGACAAGTGCTCGCTCATCGGGCCCACGCCGCGCGCGGTCGAGCTTGCGGATCGCGTCAAGGAGCAGGTGCACAACTTCGGTCTGACGCAGGACCTCTCACACATGCCGCTTCTGAGCGAGAGCGCGCAGGAGTTCCTCGCGCCCACCGTCGATCACCTGATCCACATCCACGTGGGCAACGCCTTGATGGAAGACGAGCACCATGATGCCTACGGTGACAAGCACCCCGGCTTCGGCTATCCGGGCAGCGAGAACGACGTCGAGGATCTGGTGCGCTTCCTCGAGACGCTGATATACGTGGGCTACTTCGACAAGGAGCTTCCGACTGACAGGCCGATCGTGACCTTTGAGGTAGCACCGGTCGGTGATGAGGATTCCGACCTGCTGATCGCAGGCACCAAGCGCGCCTTCCAGCAGGCGTGGGCGATGCTCGGTGCGTAAGACGCATCATCCAGCGACACCAACGGCCGCGGCGGCCGCCACCGGGTGGCTGCCGCGGCTTCAACAGGAGTGCTGAGATCCGTGAGAATCGTCATCGCGCCCGATTCCTTCAAGGGCTGTCTCACCGCCCTTGAGGTCTGCGAGGCCGCCGCCGCCGGCATCGAGAGGATCGACCCCGAGTTCGAGATCGCGCAGGTCCCCATGGCGGACGGCGGCGAGGGTACCGTGCAGTCCCTGGTTGATGCGACAGACGGTAAACTGGTGACCGAGAGCGTCACCGGGCCGCTGGGAGAAGCGGTTGAGGCCACCTACGGCCTGCTGGGGGACGATGAGACCGCCGTGATCGAGATGGCCGCCGCGTCGGGGCTGCCACTGGTGCCGGAAGACCGGCGCGATCCGCTAAAGACGACGACTTTCGGCACGGGCGAACTTATCCGGGCGGCGCTCGACGAGGGACGGCGCAAGCTCATAGTGGGCATCGGCGGCAGCGCGACCACGGATGCCGGAGCGGGCATGGCCGCGGCTCTCGGAGTGCGCCTCCTGGACGAGGACGGCGAGCAGATCGGTTTCGGCGGCGCCGAACTCGGCCGCCTCGCGACCATCGAGATGGCCGACGCCGATCCGCGACTCGAGGACGCCGAGATTCGCGTGGCCTGTGACGTGGACAATCCTCTTTACGGTGAAAACGGCGCGGCATTCGTCTATGGACCGCAGAAAGGTGCAGCGTCCAAGGATGTCGAGGTGCTCGACCGCAACCTGCGCAGATTCTCGCATGTCGTGCAGCGCGACCTTGGTCTCGATGTACGCGACATTCCGGGTGCAGGCGCCGCGGGCGGCCTCGGCGCGGGCCTCGTGGCGTTCTGCGGAGCGAATCTCGAACCCGGTGTCGAGATCGTGATCGACGCGGTGGATCTTCCGGAGGCGATGCGCGAGGCCGACCTGTGCATAACCGGCGAGGGTGCGATTGACACTCAGACAGCATTCGGCAAAACTCCCGCCGGGGTTGCCTCGGTGGCCGGAAGACAAAGCATCCCGGTGGTAGCTATCGGAGGCGGCGTCTCGCTCGATGCCGTCAAACTGCATGAGCGTGGCTTCCACGCACTCGCTTCGGTCCTGACCGGTCCGATGACTCTCACGGAGGCGATGGAGCCCGAGAGGGCGAAGGCTATGATAGCGTTCACCTCCGAACAGATGGTGCGCTGCTTCCTCGCGGGCAAGCAGTGCGATTGAGACAGCAGCTACAGGAGATGAGTGAGATGCAGGTGGGAATGCTCACTGCGCCCTTCCGCGGTGAGAAGATGGACACGATAGTCGAGTTCGCAAGCGAGGCCGGTTTCGATGCTCTGGAGATCGACGTAAGACCCGGTTGCGAGCACCTGAACGTTGAGATGGAGGCGGGCGAGGCCGAGGCGATCATCGAGCGCGTACGCGACGCTGGATTGCAGATCAGTCAGATCGCCTGCTACGTGGATATCAGCGATGCGGACGAGAGCGAGCGCGAGAGGAATCAGGACGTCCTGCGCGCGGCCGTCGAGATGGCCTCGGCCAACGGCGTGCAGAACGTGGGCTGCCTCGCGGGCAAGCCCTGCGGCGAGATGGACCGCTACGAGACGATCGACGAGATCGCCGCACCCTTCTATAACGACCTTTGTCCGCGGGCGGCGGAGATGGGGGTGCGCTTCGCGATGGAGAACTGGTTCGCGACCAACATCATGCACCTCGGGCACTTCGAGCACATCTTCGAGGCAGTCCCACATGAGAACTTCGGGCTCAACTTCGACCCATCGCACCTGTACCACCAGCAGATCGACCACCTTCACGCCGTTGAGGTCTTCGCCGATCGCATCTTCCACACGCATGCCAAGGACACCGAGATCGTGCAGCATAAGCTGCGCTGGCTGGGGAACCGCGACGGGCGAAGCTGGTGGCGTTACGTTATACCCGGCTTCGGTGAGATCGACTGGGGCGTTTACGTCGCGCGCCTGCGCGACAACGGCTTCGACGGTGTCCTGAGCATCGAGCATGAGGATCGAGCCCTCGGCCGTGAGGAAGGCTTTACGCGAGGGCTCCAGTACCTTAGACTGTTCGCGTAAGCAGTGAACACCCGCAGATCCGCAGTTGTCGGGGATGAAGCGAGGAGGGATGAATGTGTCCGTTCCGATACGTATCACGGTCGGAGATGTGGAAGTCGAAGCACAGCTCAACGACAGTGATTGCGCGCAGCAGATCGCCGAGGCACTGCCGGTCGAGGCATCGGCCAGTACCTGGGGCGAGGAGATCTACTTCAGCATCGATGTGGACGCTCCCGCCGAGGACATGCAGTCGGCGGTCGAACTCGGTGATCTCGGCTACTGGCCGCCGGGTTCCGCTTTCTGCATTTTCTTCGGCATGACGCCGATGAGCACCGCCGAGGAGATCCGTCCGGCGAGTCCGGTGATGGTCATTGGCAGGATGGAGGGTGACTTCGACGCGCTGAAATCGGTCAGCGCCGGAGAGACCGTCAGGGTCGAGCGCGCCTGAGAGAGCTTGCATGCGCGAGGGAGGCAGACAATGACTTACCTGCTCGGCATCGACGTGGGCACGACCAGCACCCGCGCGCTGCTGATTGACGAAGACGGCGCGGTCGTCGCCAGCCACGCGACGGAGTACGACCTCTCCACGCCACGGCCCGGATGGGCGGAGCAGGATCCCGATGACTGGTGGAACGCCACCTGCGTAAGCGTGCCGGCGGCGATAGAGGCGGCGGAGATCGATCCGGAGGACATCGTCGGCGTGGGACTCTCCGGTCAGATGCACGGCTCAGTCTTCCTCGACAGTCACGACGACATCATCCGTCCGGCGATCCTCTGGTGCGATCAGCGCACCGCCCGACAGTGTCGCACCATCACCCAGACAGTCGGCGAGGAAGACGTGATCGCCGAGACGCTGAACCCGGTGCTCACCGGCTTTACCGCGCCGAAGATCATCTGGCTGCGCGATGAGGAGCCGGAGCACTACGCGCGAGTTCAGAAAGTGCTGCTGCCCAAGGACTACGTGCGGCTGCGACTCACCGGGGAGTACGCCACAGAGGTCTCCGACGCCTCCGGCACGTCGCTATTCAACGTTCCAAAGCGGCGCTGGTCCGAGGTGATGCTCGATCGCCTCGAACTGCCGCGGGAGTGGATGCCACGGGTGTACGAATCGCCCGAGGTTACCGGCACCATCAGCGCGCAGGCGGCAGAGCTTACCGGCCTCGCTGCCGGGACGCCGGTGGTCGGCGGCGGCGGCGACCAGGCGGCGGGCGCGGTCGGTAACGGGATCGTGCGCGGCGGTGTCGTCTCGGTAAGCACCGGCACCTCCGGCGTGGTCTTCGCGCACCTTGATGAGCCGAAGGTGGACGAGCAACTGCGCACACATACCTTCTGCCACGCGGTGCCGGGAACGTGGCATGTGATGGGCGTGATGCTCTCCGCCGGTGGATCGCTCCGGTGGCTGCGTGACACCCTTTGCCCGGGGGAGATCGATGTCGCCCGCAACATGGGCGTTGATGCTTACGAACTGATGGCCGCGGAGGCCGCACAGGCGCCGGTCGGCAGCGAGGGGTTGATCTTTCTCCCCTATCTGTCAGGTGAGCGTACGCCCTACCCCAATCCTAATGCGCGCGGTGTATTCTTCGGACTGAGCCTGCGGCACGAACGCCCGCACATGATCCGGGCGGTGCTGGAGGGTGTCGCATTCGGCCTGCGCGACTCGTTCGAAATACTTGAGAGCATGAGCGTGTCGATCGATGAGGTGCGCGCCTCCGGTGGCGGTGCTCGCAGCGAACTCTGGCGGCAGATCCAGACCGATGTCACCGGCCACCCGCACAGCACCATCAACGTCGATGAAGGTCCGGCCTACGGCGTGGCGTTGCTCGCAGCCGTCGCGGCGGGAATTTACGACGGCGTGCCGGAGGCCTGTGAGCGCACCATCGATCTCGTTGACACTCCGGGAGTCGACGAGAGTGCGCACGGGCTGTACGCGCGTTACCACGAGCTTTATCAGAACCTGTATGCACGACTTAAGCCCGAGTTCGACACCACCGCGGCGCTGGTTGAGTCGACCGATGGCTGAGCAGCACAATGGATGGCTGAATCACGACATAAGGCAACGCCCAGCGTGGTTTGACAGGGCCCAGGGGCTTTGATATAATCGCGGCACACCGAATGGCCCCGAAGCCCGCGTAGCGTCTGATAGGCAGCAGGACGCAGTTCCCACGGGTGGAGCTAACGGAGGGAGCGGCTGTACATGGCGAAGAAGATTCTCGTAGTTGATGACGAGCGACATATCGTGCGGTTGGTGGAGGTCAACCTGACCCGGGCCGGCTACGACGTTGTGACCGCCTACGACGGCGTGGAGGCACTCGAGAAGGTTGAGGAAGAAGAACCCGACATGATCGTGCTCGACGTGATGATGCCCCGCATGGACGGCTTCGAGGCGCTAAAGCGCCTTCAGGCTGATCCGGATACACAGGACATTCCGGTGATCATGCTCACCGCGAAGGCTCAGGATGCGGACATCTTCCGTGGCTGGTCTTCAGGGGTAAGCTCTTACCTCACCAAGCCGTTCAATCCGAGAGAGCTTCTTACCTTCGTTGAGCGAATCTTCCAGAGCATGGAGGACGGTGGGCCGGGTCTCGAAGATGAAGGAGAGACCGTCTGGGAGATCTGAGAGGCGCAATGCACAGGAGCCAGGATGACAAATGGCCCGCGGCTTCGAGCCGCGGGCTTATTTATTGTCCATCCGGAGGCACCAGCGGCACCGACTCAGAACTTGATCGACATCGCGCGAGGTGGACAGACCGGGACACAGATGCCACAGGCCACGCACTCGTCGGCGTTGAAGATGACCTCGCCTGTCTGAGGGTCGATCACAAGTGCGTCGGTCGGGCAGATCACGATACACGCCCCGCAGTCTGTGCAGCGATCGCGATCCCGCAGAACATCCTGTTCCAGCGGCTGCGCGCGCACTCCCTGCTCGCGCATCCACTCGATGGCGCCTTCGATGCTCTCAGGGGCACCCACGAGGCCGAGCACCATCAGTCCCTCCTGGTCGCGCCCGACATCGGCCCGCAATATGTTGAAGTCGAGATTGAATCGCCGTACCACGGTTGATGTCAACGGCTTGTCCAGCAGCGCCTTCGGAAAATGCAGGACCACCCTTGTCTCAGCTTTCTCAGCCATCTCATTCGCCGCCTTCCTGTTTGACCGGACGATGCTTCAGCGGGCGGAATCCCGCGGATTCCTCCGCCGACGGGAGCGCCTGCACCGGCTCACTCAACATGAACTGCCCCTGCTCGATCCACTCTTTGAGCTTCTGTGCGATCTCTCTTGCGCGCACGTAACTGGACAGAGGCGTGGTGGGCACGGTCTTTCCCTCGAGTTCGATCGCCCCGCTCTTCAGTTCTGCGTAGGAGACATGTGCGAGAGGTTCGCCCTCGTTATGTCCGTAGTTATGGCTGTAATCTATGACCGGAGCCACGATCTCTGCGTCGCTGACGGCGGTGAACCGCGCCATCTCGGCATCAAGGATCGGAATCACCGTGCCGATCCCCAGTGCAAGGGAGACCCCGTAGCCGTACATGCTCACTCCCATCGCATAGCGCTTGTCCATCTGCTTGAGGTCACCAACGGTCGCGAGAGTCCCGGCGCCGCCGGTGGGCACTCCCCCCTCGGTACGCTCACAGGTAGGATCGTGCTGGGTTCCCTGCCAGTAGACGAAGCCCTGAGCGCCGCCGAGGAATATCCTTGAACCGATTCCTATGGTCCGGTAGTGTGGATCATTGAGCAGCGGGCTTAGCTGTCCCGCCGAGCAGTAGTTCGCGCTGCCAAGGCCCCGCTTCACCACGCCCATGTAGGTGTATATGTCGCGGTCGGCGAACTTGTTGACCGCCACATTATAGTTCTGATATGCGTTGCGTGGATTGAGCATGTAGGCTTCGTTCAGGTCCGCTATATTCACCCAGGTGTCAAGCTCCCGCCGCGGATAGCAGTCAGTCCCGTAGGATAGCGCCTTAAGCCGGACGTCCTTACCGGCTATCAGGTCCTCTATCACGTGCGCACCGCCATACTCGAACAGGCCCGGATGCTCGCGGTTGAGCGGATCTCCCTCGGCCACCTCGGTCGCACCGATGTGCAGGTCTACCGCCGCCAGACCGCAGCCGACAGGCACGTCGTTCAGCCACGCGCGCGAGATGCGGATCCGGGGCGTTGCGTGCCCGACGTTGATCATGGCCCCCGATGAACACATCGGGCCGAAGGTTCCGGTGGTGACCACGTCGATCTTCTCCGCGGCCTCTTCGGCTCCGAGGTCATCGACGACATCCACCATCTCCTCGGCGGTGACCACCACCACGTCGCCAGCGCCTATCTTTGCGTTGATCTCTTCGTAAGTCTTCGGCACCTCGATCACTCTCTCATCCACCTGGACAGCAGAGGAGGTCTCGCATCGCTCAAGCATCGCCCGGCTTGAAGCGGCCCTCTGCATCCTGTCCGACCTGTCCTCAAGTGCAAGCCAACGTTCCCGTACACGATAGAAGGCCCCATTGCCCGTAGTCGCGGATAAATCGACCGGGCGGGGCCCCTCTAATCCTGAGGCATCAGAACCAGCGGTCGGCCTGGAAGCTCAACCGTTGGTTGCTTCACCTCAATCTGCGGAATATGCGGCCTGACCGATCTCATCTTCTCCGCCACCGTTAAGCGGAATATGTGCTGTCAACGGGGATTATGTCACTACTGGGAAGATAGCACAGCGGCGTGGTCGAGTCAACAACTCCGCAATCCGCATCAGCTCTGGATGCGGTGCAGCGAACGAATGCTGGCTTTCTTCTGCGTCGCCCCCACACGCCCGGAGGACTGTCCCGCTCCCGGTGCCGATTGTGTCGTTCGTGAGCGCGTGCTTTGGCCGATCACCTGCCGTAGTTTGCGGCCGATGCTGTCATTGAGGAGGTCCCGCAAGCTCCCCCCCACCGCCACGATCTTGACAGCAATGATTTGCCACGGTACGATTGGGACGAGTTCCGCGATAGAGTTCCCCCCATGCCGTCGATCTGCACGAGGAGGATTACGATGCACATAAGGCAGTACCGGGAAGAAGACCGTGAGAGGCTGCACGAAATTACCTCAAGCTCGTTCCGTGACGCATCGATTCACGGCAAGCTCGAGGGAATGTACGGCAAGCTCCGTGGAACGACATGGGCGGAGCGCAAGTGCGTCGAGATCGACGCGGATATCGAGGCGGAACCCGAGGGGGTGCTTGTCGCGGAGAATGAAGACGGTGAAGTACTCGGATACATAACCACGATCACCGATGAACTCTCCGGCATCGGACGCATTCCAAATCTCGCGGTTGCGCCCGAGACCCAGGGACAGGGTATCGGCACAAGCCTCATCAACGCCGCGATCGACCGCTTTGAAGACGCGGGAATGGACCTGATCAAGATAGAGACGCTGGCCACCAATGAGCCGGGGCAGGGCCTCTATCCACGCTTCGGCTTCGAGGAGATCGTGCGTCAGATACATTACATTATGAAGACTGAGGACGCGAAGCGATTGTGAACGGAAGGTGCGGAGGTGCGTAGTTAGATGCTATCCCGACCGACGTCGCGCAAATGCAACCTGCTCCGCGGTATTGTGCCGTTGCTCGTGGCCGCCGCGATCCTTGCGATAGCACTCCCTGTGAGTGCGCGCGAAGTTGACTGGTACACCAGCTTTGAAGACGCTCTCGAAGCGGCGAGAGAATCGCGCAAGCCAATACTCGTGTTCGTTTATCTTGGCACCGAAACAGATGACTATGAGGGGGTGCAGGAGCGGATCACCCTGCCGGGCAGCAGGGCGGCACGAGAGAGGCAGGCGGTCGATCACAGACGCATGATTGACACGACGCTGAAGTCCCCCGGGGTGCAGGAGGCGGCGCGGGCTTTCGAACCGGTGATGCTCGACATTCGCCTCAAGGACAATGATGAAGCGCGACAGAGGCTCAAGGTCTCACCGGTGGTGAGGACCAACGATGAGCAACAGGAGCGTGTGGGTGTCTATCCCATAACACTCTTCCTTGACGCAAACGGTGACGAGCTTTTCCGCCGCCACGGCTACCTGCCGCCTGAAGCGTACGAGCTTCAACTCGTTCGCGCGACAAATCTCTTCGAGAAGCTCCGGGAGGTTGTCGAAGATCCCGAGGATCCGGTACTCCTGCGCAATCTCGGCAGAGCCTACATGGAGATGGACTTCTCACGCGGTGATCGCTTCTACCGCGCGGCGATCCGCAACCTCGAGAAGGCGATACAGCGTGATCCCGATAATGCCACTGGAGCCAACTTCGATGCGCGAGTTGACCTCGCCATCCTGCGGCTGCCGGACAACCCCAGGGGAGCGCTGGATACCCTGGGTCGGCTTGCCGAGGAGGAAGAGGGTGAGCGCAGCCTGGAGATCCAGTATTACCGGGCTGTTGCTCATTACGTCTCGGAAGATCATGATGCCGCAAGCCGAATTCTCTCGGATTTCGAGACCGATGACAGAAACTCTCCTTATTTCGACAGCGAGTGGACACCGCAGGCGCTGGGCCTGCTGCAGCACATTCGTGCTAAGGCCGACTGAGACACAGGACCGCGCCCCACGATGCGGCCGCATCGTGGGGCGCTCAGGTGCATCCACCAGTTTGCAGGCCATCCTGCCGGGCGCACGAAGTTCCCGTTCACGCCCCCGTTGAACCATGCTTATGGCTCGACCCGGGTGCAAACCGCCTGGCCTGCGATTGGGCGTTCTGCGGGCCGATTTGAGCCAATCGGCCGATCCCGCGGATGCGGTTTTCCTGACAGGTGCGCAGTTAACGGTGCGGGTTCTCCCACTCTGCGCCTGTGAAGTCGATATACCGCTCGAGCAGGTCATCGGGCGGATCCCAGGGGAACTCGATCGGCCTCTGCTCCACGGTGCTGGCATAGCACGCGAGGATGATCAGCCACTCGTCGAGAGCGATCGAGAGATTCGTCGGCGCGGGCTCGCCACCTCGCAGCCACTCGAAGACCGCGCGCACCAGGTTCGCCTGTCCGACGTCATCGACCTCACCGTAGACATGCTCGCCGCTGGTGTGCTTACCGTGGATGCCCATCTCCCAGCCATTCATCTTCCAATGCAGGTAGCCGGTCTCTCCGTACACCGCGATGCGCTTGTGCATGTGTCGCGGGACATCCTGCGCGATCTCCGGCACGCCCTCGCCCGACTGAAGCACCCCGCGCTTCTCATCGACGAAGGTGATCAGGGCCGACGCAGTCTCCGGACTCGGATGCGTGCCCTTGATGTCATCGAAGCCGGAGCAGGCGGCGTGCACCGAGCGTACATCCGTGTACCCCGCATATGAGTACATGAGGTCGAGCACGTGCACGCCCTGCCCGTTCATGGGCAGCTTCGCCGAGGCGTCGAGGCAGCGCACGTTGCCGATCTCTCCCTGTGCCACGCGGTCGAGAAACTCGAGAGTGAGTTCGTGATAGCGAAGCTGATGGTTTACGGTGAACTTCGTCTCGCTCGCGGCCTCAAGATCGCGCAGTTGATGGTAGTCACGCGCGCCGATGGCGACAGGTTTCTCGACGTTCACCGCGGGGACACCGTGATCCGAGAGCCGTTTCATCAGCGAGTAACGAATCGTGGGCGGCATTGACATGTGAACGAGGTCCGGCTGCTCCTTCTCGACCATCTCGTCGAGATCGAGATAGCATTGCGGGATGTCGTACTTCTCCGCGAATTCGACCGCCTTCTCCTCGACGAGGTCGCAGCATGCGACCGGCACGCCCTCTTCGATGTTCGGATAGACCCGCGCGTGAGCGTTCATGCGCGAGCCGCACCCAAGAAATGCGACTTTGAAGCTCATTGGTGTTGCCTCCTGCGTCGGTCAGTTGATGGATCGCGCCGTCCCGAGACGAGCGCGGCGAACTGTCGTCTTACCCCCTGTCCTCACTCAACGCCACGGGCGTTCAGCCAGCCGATATACGGGGCGGGCGCGGGATCGCAAACCTCGTTGAACCGTAGATCCTCCAGTGGCCGCCCGACAACCTCCTCAATGCGTCTGCGCGCGCTCGTGACCACCTCCGGATGGTCCTCATTCACGTTCTCATCCTCGTCGGGCAGCGCGAAGAGTTCCGGCGCGGTGTCTCCTCGGCCCACCGGGCAGCAGTACATCCACCGATCATCCATCATTGAGGCCCAGCCCGAGGCGGGACCACTTGAATGCCCGGCCCAGCCGTTCACCACCCAGGGGCGCAAGACCTCCGCCTCACCGGTCGCAAGCGGCCAGGCATCGATCCCCTCGCACTGATGCGGGACATCGAGTATTGTCAGCAGTGTCGGCATCACGTCGTGGCTCTGAACGTAGGAGCCAACCACTCTTCCATTCGGGCCATCGGGGTGGCACATGTACCACACGAAGCCCGTGTTGTAGCTGCGCATGTTCCCATTGCCCTTGCCAAACCTGGTATGATCGAGCAGTTCCGTCCCGTGATCGGACAGAACCAGCACGATCGTGTCATCCCACAGGCCGAGGTCTTCCAGTTTCTCGAAGATGCGCCCGACCTGCCTGTCCACGAAGGTGACCTCACCCTGGTAGAGGGCGCGAATACGCTCGATCATATCCTCTGAGGGCTCGCCACCCTCCCACGCCGCACCGGGGAAGACCGGGTCGATGTCATCCCAGGCTGGGACATACTCGTCGGCGTACCTCGTGGGCGGGTCCCACGGCTCGTGTGGGTCGAACATCTCAACCCAGAGCATGAACGGGGAACTGCGATACGCGGCGTCAAGCCACTCAAAGGCGCTGGAAGCCACGCGCGCGCATAGGTAATCGTCCTCGCTCTCCCGCCCGACCATGTTCGCGAGGTACTGCGACAGGGTGGCGTGGCGCTTCCAGTCGATAGGCTCACGCACATGGCGCTTCATCTGACCCGCGATCATATCGGTGTTGACCGGCTTCCAGTTATCCGACTCCTGGCCGCGGATGAAGTCCAGTGTCGCGAAGCCCCGCGAGTAGTTCATCGTCGGCTTGAACATGTGATAGACGTCAGAGACCAGACCGGTGTAATATCCGCGCGCCAGCAGCACCTCGGCAAGCGTGTCCTGATGTGGCGGAATCTTGTGCCAGCCGGGCTGATGATGCCAGTGACCGCGACGGTCGAAGTTGAAGCTCCATGGGAAGGTTCGATGCCCGGTGAAGAACGCGCGGCGCATCTGCAGGGTTGGCTGTCCCTCGCCGTACGCGCCTTCGAAGCTCACAGAACGAGCGTAGAAGTCATCGAGCCACGGGGTCCGTACATGGCTGAACTTCTTCCCGGGGCCGACTATGTCTCTGCGGAACGTGTCCAGCACGATGGCGACGATGTTCATGGCCTGTCTCCTCAACGAGAGATGAGATTCCACACGGAGCAGGATTCTTCGGTGCTGGGATGCGCGGGTCCTTCATCCGTGCGGATCGATGCCGCTTCACGGCTACCCATTTGCTCCCGGCACCGCCGGGCGGTAGCTCCACGCCTGCCAGTGCAGCAGGTCCCAGAGCGGGTCAAGATCGAAGTCGGGCGGCATGTTCGATGAGCCGAAGCGCCGGTCGGTGATGGTGGGTGTTTCGATCACCCCCGGCAGCATCTGCAGCGGGCCGGTCGTGACCTCGGCGGGAAGCTCTCCCGTCTCCTCGAAGCCGAGCACAAGGCCCGCGGCGAGGTGCAGCAGTTCAGCGGGCCCCACGTCGAGGAAGGACGCGCGCAGCTTACCCGGCAGCCGCCGATCGTCCTGCATGATGGCGTACGCGGCCCGGCATCCGGCGAAGATGCTGCGCCGGTCGGCGGTGACGCCGTCGGGCTGATTCATCGGCTCCTCCACCGGCCCGAGGACGCGCTGCACCGGAATCTCCCGCGGCCAAGCATTGTACTCATAACAGTACTGCACCGCGAAGATCAGCATCCCCGTCACATCCGCAGGCGAGAAGCTGGTGCCGAAGTCCACGATCGCATCCAGGTCCTCGGTCATCCGCCGCGCGAGTGAGACGAGTTGCTCCCAGGTGATCCACTGCTGTCCAGGCTCCTCGTCGCGGTCGCACAGGGCCGCGTAGTTGGTCAGGTTCACGTCATCGCGGGTCTTCAGCCAGCGCAGCAGATCGCGCAGATGGTCCAGCGCGGCCTGCCGGTCCTCGGCTGCGCGCAGGCGCGGGGAGGTTGTGATACGCGGCCGCGGGTACGCTCCGGCGCTGCCATGGCGGAAGAGAGTCGCGTACTCCCAGAGGCCGCTCCACTCGCGCACCGCCCAGCAGACCGGGTGGCCGACGAAGCTGACGAAGTCGGTGCCTGCGGCGATGCGCTCGAAGTCCTCCTGCGCGCTTCGCAGGTCGGCCTCGCGGTCGGCGGTGGGCTTCGTCTCATCGGGCCTGAGCGGATCGTACTCCATGTTCCAGCTTCCCTGGCTGGAGACCACGCAGTTGGAGCGCGGCCAGCTAAGCCAATTCATGATCCACCCGCGCGGCCCGCCGGCCCAGCAGCGCACTCCCGCGAGCTTCATCGCGTACTGCATCGGCAGCGACTGCTGCGCCTGGTGGCAGCACCATGCGACCGGGAACTGCCCGCAGATCTCCGCGACATCGTGAAGGCCGCTGCTCTCGACATGCAGGGCAAACTCGACCGCCTCGTCGAAGGGCATCTCGGCGCCGTACTTCGTCGCAGGCTCGGGGAAGTCGCCCCAGTAATTCCCATGGTAGCTGATCTCGATGATATCGCGCTGTGCGAGGGCGTCCAGCACATCCCTGCGCCCGCGCTCGCGCATACAGCGCGCCTTCTCGCCAGCGACCAGCATCGAGGCGGGGACCCCTTCCTCGATATGTACGCGGCAGATCTCAAGCAGCGCGTCATCCGAGGCCGGGCAGTACACGTCCTCGACATCGTAGCCGAAGATCACGTCGGTCATGAGGATCGCCTCCTGCGAGGGATCTTGGTTCCGGTGCCGCGGAGGTCATTCTCCATGCGCGCCCCGGGCACCTGTCCGTTCGTTGGGGAGCCGCAGGGAGGAGAACTCACCATCGGCTGCGAAGCTTCCTCCTGAGCGCCTAAGGTCTGTCCCAACTGACTCACACAGGGTAGCGGTTCGCCCGGGGAGGACGCGCAGATGAAGACGGGGCTTATCAAGCACGATCAGCAACTGGCATGGCAGGGATATACGCTCTACTGCAATAGTTGGGAGGATCCTTCGCATTCCCCTGAGGGCAAGGGCGAGATATGCCTCATCGACATGAGCGGGGAGATCGTGCATCGCTGGTACGTGGAGACCGCCCTGCAATCCTTCTGCAGGCTGCTCCCAAACGGGAATCTGATCTATCCCACCCGCGATCGGTCGAATATCTTCCAGGCCGGTCTCCGGGAACTTACTCCCGACAGCGAGGTCGTGTGGTCATTTCACTGCCGCATCGACCATGACTTCGAGGTCTTCGATGATGGCCGCATCCTTATGCACACCATCCGCGATCATCTCTGGCCACAACTGGGCGCAGAGCTGAAGCGCTGCCCATACATTATTGAGATCAACCGTGACAGGGAGCTTCTCTGGGAGTGGCATGGTGAGCATCATATTGAGGAACTGCAGAGGATGCTGCCCGAGGATGGGTGGGAGCATGTGCGCCTGCGCATCGCGAAGGAATACGCCTTCGACTGGGCGCACAACAATACGCTGCAGGTTATCCCGCCGAATCAGACCTGGGAGAAGGAGCGTGCCGAGGGGCACACAGAGATCTTTCGGCCCGGCAACATCGTCTTCTCCTACCGCAGCCTCGACGTAATCGGTGTGATCGACCGGGCGACATCCGAGATCGTCTGGGCGTGGGGGCCGGGCGTCCTCGACGGCCAGCACAAACCGCACATGCTGCCGAACGGTAACATTATGCTCTTCGACAACGGAACACTGCGCGGCTTCTCGCGTGTTATGGAGATCGATCCGCTGGCAATCGATGATGATGGCTCGGAAGCGATAGTCTGGGAGTACCGGGCGCAGGATCCAGGCGACTTCTTCTCGCCGTATATCTCCGGCGGCCAGCGTCTGCCCAACGGTAACACGCTCATCTGCGAGGGCGGCAGTGAACACCTCTTCGAGGTGACGCGTAAGGGCGAGATCGTCTGGGACTTCATAAACCCCTACCGCATGGAGGGGTCGCTGCGCAGCATCTACCGCTGCCTGCGTTACTCCGAGGAGTACTGCCGGGGACTCCTCGATCGCCTGGGCAGTTGATGGAGGCAGGGATTACATGCGCCGCGCTCTGACCATCATGGCCGTTATAGCTCTGGCAATCGCAAGTGCGATCGGGCCTCTCAGCCGACGCACTAGCGCAGACGAGGCCCCTGACCGTCTCCCGGTGGTGCATCTCAACGACAACGCACTGCGCATAACCGCTGATGCCCGCAATATCGTGCCGAACCCGCGCTTCGAAAGCTACTCCGATGCCGACGGCCTTCCGGAACACTGGCAGATCAGCGCCGCTGAGGCCGTGCTGTCCGAGGAAGACGTCGTCGAGGGCAGGCACTCGCTGATGATCGCGGCGCGTGGCCCGGATCATCCGTCTGCGACCGCCACCACCCGCTTTCCCATCGACCGTACCGGCCTCTACGACTTCGATGTCGCGATCCCGCGCACAGAGGGACGAGCGCGCCTCTCCGTGACAATAGGCTTCTACGATGTCTTCGGACAGAGGCTTGCGGATGAGGCAATCACACTGGAGCGAGTGGAACGCGGTGAGGGCCGGGTACGGCACATCCGTGCCCCCATAGAGGTCCCTCGACTCGCGGCGGAGGCGACACTCAGCCTCGAGGTTCGTTCAGACCGGGCGCGCGCCTGGTGGGATGCCGTGCAGTTGCGCCATCGGCGTGAGATTCCTCATCCCACCGAAAGGCCGCTGGAGACGTGGCGCGCGTGCTGGATCTGGGCGGAAGCCACCCGCGAGGAAGACGGGGGGGCGGCTTACTTTCGCCGCAGCTTCAGGCTTCCCGCCGATCCTGAGCGGGTGACGAGCGCCATCCTGCAGATAGCCGCCGACGATCAGTACACCCTTCGGGTCAATGGCGAGCGCGTCGGTCGTAACCGGGAACAGGAGGGCTGGCGAGAACCGGATCGATTCGATCTTCAGCCTCACCTCGTGCGGGGATCGAACACCATAGCCGTGGAGACGCACCATCTGAGCGGGTCACGGGGGCTGCTTGCCGAGGCCGCGATACTCTGGCCGCGCGGTGAGATCACCGTGATCACCGACGACACATGGCGGGCAGTCGGCGAGGCCGAAGAAGACTGGGCCGCGCCGGACTTCGATGACAGGCGCTGGCCCGCAGCGGCTATCATTGCGGAAGCAGGCGAGGAGCCGTGGGGATACCTCCCGTACACATACGAGGGACGGCGTGAGGAGATCGAGTTGCGCGCGATTGAGCTGCCGACGGCGCTACGTGCGGGCAGTGACCTTAAGATCTCGGCGAGGGTCTCCGCTCTTCCCGAGAGTGCGACTGAGAAGCCGTTGCATCTGAGCCTGCGCCGCGACGGCCGGGAGATACTCAGGTGGTCGCGGCCGGTCGAGCGGGTGACCAGGGAGCTTTCCAACGGCGTCAGAATAGGGCCCATAACCGTTCACCTCTCGCGCTTCCTTGCGCCTGCCACTTACTCCGTCGCACTGGGCTTCCCCCACATGCGCTACGTGGAACACGAAGGTATCGAGGTGGCTGAACTCCGCGTCCGGTCCCCCGCGGAGAGCGAACGCACGCCGCGGATCAGCATCGCCGAGCACGGCGGTCTTCCAACCCTGCATATCAACGATCGTCCGCATCCTTTTCTCCACTATCAGACTTCATCCGTGATCGACCGCCAGATAGGCAACATTGCCGACGCGGGGTTGCACATCTACTTCCTCGATGCTGAGGACATCGGATGGAGGGACACCGATACCTTCGATTATTCCGCATGGGATGCAAAGGTCACGCGATTGCTGCTGCACGATCCGAAGGCGATGATCGTTCCGACCTTCATGCTCTGCGGCCGGAGTCAACCGTGGTGGTCAGCACGGCACCCTGAGGAAGTTGCACAGGCCGAGGCGGGCGATCCACAACTCGATGACGACGAAGAGCCAATCATCTCTCTTGCATCACGACGCTGGCGCAGGCGCAGCAGCGACGCCCTGCGGAGATTCGTCATGCACTGCAGTTCCGCGCCATACGCGACTCGGATCCTCGGCTATCTTCCTGCCTTTGGCGCTCCGCGGGAGCAGGCCCGACCTGAATCAGCTGAGGGCTTCCCTCTGGCAGATTACTCAGAACCGATGCATGAAGCCTTCCGCGAATGGCTCCGCGACCGTTACGAGACTGAAGTGCAGCTTCGCGAAGCATGGCAGATGCCGGAGATGAGCTTTGAGACGGTCACCATCCCGTCAGCCGAGCGACAGGAGGCGGTGGATCACATGCTCTTCCGCGATCCGCAGACCTCTCGTGACGTCATAGACTTCCACGTCTTCCACCGGGAGATGACGACCAACAGCATTCTGCATTACTTTGGGGTCATCAAAGATGCAGGCCCACAGCCTGCACGTGTCGGAACCTACCACACGGGCGTGTCCGGCAACATGGCCCTCTCGCGGCTGCTTGAGTCTGACCTGTGCGACTTCCTCATCTCACCATGGGGTGGCGCAATGGATACGAGGGATGAAGCGACCACACTCTACGGGGCGTCTGGCTCTGCACTAGTTAACGGCAAACTCTGGGCGGTGGAGGCCGGTCCGTACCCTCACCCATTGAAGTACGATCGGGAGCATCGCCTCAGAACTTCGGGCGATCTGCCCGCCACGATCAGTTCACTCCAGAGATCCCTGGCAGCCGCGGTATCGAGAGGTGCGGCGGTAGGCTGGAACGACCTCGACAGGGGCTGGCTCGCAAGCGACCCGCGTCAGACGCAGATGATCGGCCGACTGCGCAGTATCGCAGGTCGCTGGGTCAACTGGGATCGCTCACCCGATCCTGAGGGCATCGCGGTAGTGGTGGACGAAGAGACGCCCTTCGCCTACCTCAACCATCAGATTGAAGCCATGTACTGGCTGCTCCAGAGGCAGAAGTCGGTCTTCGAACGTGTCGGCGCACCTTGGAACGTCTATCTGCTCGAAGATGTAGTGGCGGGCCGCGTGCCGAGGAAGCGTGCTTACTTCTTTCTCAACTGCTTCCGCATGACCCGCGATGAGCGCGCGTTCATCGATGAGGAGTTGAAGTCTGAAGGCAGGCTGCTCGCCTGGCTGTATGCCCCGGGATACATCGCCGACGACCTCGACGTCACGCGGATATCCGAGCTTACCGGGATGGATTTCGAAGAGATAGCGCAGACTCGCCCATGGCGCAGCAGCCTCGTCAGCGACCATCCATGGGCGGTGGATATTCCTGCAGAGGAGGGCGTTCAGCCCGGGATAGAGATCGGGCCGATCTTTGTCCCGAAAGAGGATGGCATTGAGGTCGTCGCGCGCTGGGAGGATGGAGGCGAACCCGCGATTGCGGTTGGACGACACGATGACTGGACGAGTGTGTACTCCGCCGGGCCTGTCCTCTCCCCTACGCTGCTCAAGCGTATCTGTTCGGAGGCGGACATCGCGATCCGCGTCGCAGGCACCGGACCGAGCTACGTGAGCAGGAACTTCGTGGGCCTGCACTCTGCATCACCGCGAATCGAGACTCTGCAGTTCGACCGCCCTACCCGCGTAATCGACCTTGTCTCGGGTGAGATACTCGCGGCACGAGCCACCAGGTTCGAGATCGAGGTGTCCGGCACGAGACTCCTGCGAACGATATCGATCGACTGAGATCGCGCCTGCCCATGACGCACCTAATACGAAAAAGCGGAAGGGTCGGCCACCAGGGACCCTTCCGCTCGTGTTCGTTGTGGCATGCGCGTGTGATTACCGGCTCGCCATGAACTGCTCCGCGACGTAATCCCAGTTCACGACATCAAAGAAGCCCTCGGTGAAGCGCGGGCGTTCGTTCTGATAGTCGAGATAGTATGCGTGCTCCCACACATCGAGTACCATCAGCGGTGGCGCGCCCCACTGCGCCAGATTCTGATGCTTCTCAGCCTGAAGAATCACAAGCTTCTCCCCCAGCGGCTGCCAGGCCAGAACGCCCCAGCCGGATGCCTGCACCGCATTCGAAGCGGCAACAAAGTGACTCCGGAATGCATCGAAGCCGCCGAAGTCCTGCTCGATCTGCTCGGCAAGCGGCCCCTCCGGCTCACCGCCTCCGTCGGGACTCATGCAGTTCCAGAATATGGTGTGAAACAGGTGGCCCGAGTAGTTGAAGGCCTGGGCGTCCGAGAGCGCCCGCACCGCTGAGAAGTCACCCGCCTCACGTGCCTCGGCGATCTTCTCCTCAGCCTCGTTGAGCCCCTTCACGTAGCCCTGATGGTGCTTATCGTGATGCAGACGCATTGTCTGCTCACCAAGATACGGCTCCAGTGCGTCGTAATCGTAAGGCAGTTCGGGCAGTGTGAATGCCATAGCTCCGATCTCTCCTCTGCTGATTGTCTTGATCTGATCGACTCCGGGCGGTGCTGCTTCCGCCCCTTCGCCGGCGACGATGAACGCCATCCCGGCCACGCCTATCGCTCCAGCCCATCTCACGAATTCACGCCGGTCCACCTTCCGCCACCTCCGCCGGTTGCTCCAGTCCCTGAGCACGTTCGACTGACTCAGTCTTTGACACCGGGGATGGACTTCCTGCCTCAATCATCATTCTCTTCGTACCGCGTGATGCAATCCTCGTAGAGTGTCGTCAGCAACTCGTGGTCAAAGTCCCACATGTCTTCCATCATGGCCTCTTTGTCCTGCTCGGAGAGATAGTCCATCACCGGTATGAAGAAGCGATCATCTTCAGTGGCGATGTGATCGGGGTAGAGGTCCGCAAGCCCGCCCAGTGCCTCGACAATGACCTCCCGCGCCTCTTCGTCACCTTCAACGTAGGCATCCGTAGCCGCCTCGAGATCTGCACACAGTTCCCGACCCTGGTGGTGGTCGTTCCGCAGCCGCTCCATGATCTGGCTGTGTTCACCGCTGATCTCCCGCTCCTCCAACTCCGCGAAGAGAATATCCTCCTCTTTGCCGTGATGACACTCGTCGGCGTACTCGCGCATGAAGGTCAGCGCGGTGTCGATGAAGTCAGGATCCGGCTCTGCGCTCTCGTCTTCAGTGAGTCGCTCTGCCTCCTGTGTAATCAACGCCACCATGCGCTCAATCTTACGGTGTTCCTTCATCAATGGCCCGATGGGCAGCATTTTCTTGCTCCAACCCCTCTCTCTGCGATACGGGCTTTCCGACCCCTGCAGTGGCACCGCGGGTCAGACGGATCGACTTTTACGTCACTGTACTTTGACGCCGCCCGCTGTTCTCCTGCCGGAGAACCCCAGAGATTGCACCGGGCTCATCTCTACTGTGCCTCCGCTATCCAATCGGGCTCAAAGTTGATCCACCTGATGCGCTCGCGACGCCAGGTATATACGAGGTGAACGCTGCCGTCGCCGCCCTCCATGAGCGTGGGATAAGAGTACTCTCCTGGATCGGCCTCAACGTCGCGACTCGCGATCCAGGTCTCTCCACCATTACGCGACAGCGCCACTGTCAGAGGCGTGCGACCCTCCGGGGTGTCGTTGAAACACGCGATTGTCTCGCCCGATCGCAAACGTATCATGTCCGCACCCGAGTTGGGATTATGCAACTGAGACGGCCCGCATTTTGTCCAGGATTCACCGCCGTCTTCGGACGCGCACTCCCACGAATGACTTACTTCGCGATCTGAGCGCAACAGGGCGTGCAGCGATCCGTCGTCGCGTTCTATCACCGCAGGCTGAATGCAACCGGTGTCTGCACGCATCCAGCCCGACCTTCGCCACGAGGCTCCGTTATCATCGCTGATATACGCGAAACCGCGCCAGTCCTTCTCATCGTAGGCGGGCAGAAGGATGCGCCCGGAGGAGAGCCGGACAGGTCGGTGCCGCACCATCATACCCGGCTCTTCATCGAAGACCTCCGGCTCCGTCCACGTCTCTCCCTCATCGCCGGACCTCATGAGATAGAGAAGCGCGGACTGCCAACCATCGCCCTCAATCACGTCAACCCAGTGCCAGAGCATCTCATCGTGCCGATAGACGACGGTGTTCCCCCCCGGTCGCCCCGGCGGATCGAGCATCACCCGCACCTCCCCCCAGTCTTCACCGTCGAAGCGCGCGCTCATAACCGCAACGTCCTCCGCGCCCTCGCGCGAGCCCGCGTACCAGGTGGCGAGCATTCCCCCGTCTGTGAGTTCGGTGATCGATGCGCAGTGACAGGAGGGGCGCTGCGTCGTGCCGCGGAATACGAAACTGTCGGCCGGCATGGTAATCTCCACCTTGCAGCGCGGGCATTGTGTGTTATACTCTGCGGCTGTAGGGGACTGATGCCCGAGCGTGATTCGCGTCACGCGAGAGTTCCAGATGTACCATCTCGATGCCTGCAAAGAAGGACTGATTCATATGCCGCGAAGCACTACGATTGCCTCCAGTATACGCCTCGGGAATCTCACTCGACGCCAGGCGCTGACCGCCTCAGCCGTGGTCGGCTTCGCCGTACTGACGGCACTGGCGACCTACGTGCGCATTCCCCTTCCGTTCTCGCCCGTTCCTGTGACCGCGCAGACGATCGTCGTACTGCTCTCAGGCGCCTTCCTCGGCCCTCTCGCCGGATCGCTGAGCCAGGTACTCTTCATCGGCCTCGGCGCGACCGGTCTTGCGATCTTCGCCGGGGGATCGTTCTCGGGCCTCACGGGCGGCTATCTGATCGGCTTCGTGCTGGCCACCGCTCTCATCGGAACGGTTGCGCGACGTACCGACAGCGTCCTCGCAGTGGGTGGCGCAATGTTGGCCGGAAACGTTCTTCTGCTGCTTACCGGAGCCGCCTGGATTTCTCTCGTGCTGAATCTCTCCGCGATGGAGGCGCTGACACTCGGAGTGCTGCCGTTCCTTCCCGGTGATGTGATTAAGCTGGCCGCCGCAGTGATGGTCTGGCGCGCGGGTGCGGGTCTGTGGCGAAGAGCCCTGCGGGAGCCCGCTTCTTGATGAGTGCGGTTGAAGAGGCGGCACGGATTGTTGCAAAACCCGCCCGCATGAACATGCCTGTGGTATTCTTCACCGGTGCGGGCATTTCGGAGGAAAGCGGCATACCTACCTTCCGTGGCAGGGCGGGTATCTGGCGGAAGCACGATCCGGAGGAGGTCGCAACACCGGAGGGCTTCATGAGCGATCCCACGCGTGGGTGGCGCTTTCACGAGCAACTGAGACAGATCTGCCTCGCAGGATCGCCCAACGTCGCCCACCTCTCGCTCGCGTGGATTGAGGCGGCTCTCAGCCCTGATACAGACACCGCCGTAATCACGCAGAACATCGATGGTTTGCATCAGGCGGCAGGAAGTGGTGAGGTCATCGAGATACACGGGAGTGCCCACCGCGTGCGCTGTCTCGAATGCGACTTCGCCGGCGATGACCTGCCGCGTGAGTTCGATGAACTGCCGCCGCGCTGCGAGTGCGGCGAGTTGCTGCGCCCCGATGTCGTCTGGTTCGGCGAGCAACTTCCCCGCGAAGCGTTCGATGAGGCGCAGGAATGGGCCCGCAAGGCCGCAGTTCTACTGATGATCGGCACTTCCGCGACCGTGCAACCGGCCGCCTCTCTTCCGGTGCTTGCGCTTCAGTCGGGCGCCGAACTGATCGAGATCAATCCGAGCCCAACTGTCCTCAGCGAGGTCGCGGAGATCACCCTGCGCGCAACCGCGGGGTCAGTGATGCCGGAGCTTGCCGAAGCGGTCGTGCAACTCCTCAACGGAGAGTCTATTGCCGATGTGGAAGCGGAGTGAGTGAAGTGAGACTGGGCGTAAGAGCCATCATCTTCACGCGCAATCATCCCGTCGATGAGGCCGCCCCCAGGATTGCGGCTCTCGGCCTCCAGGGTGTGGCGGTGCCAACGACATATCAGGAGTACCCCGAATACTCCAGCCGCCATCCGAACATGAATCCAGCCGCGTTCCCGGACGAGGTCATCGCGAAGATCGCCACCGCATTCAACGACGCGGGCCTCGATACCTGGGCGCTGGACTCCTACAATGACCTGAGCGCCGCGGACGACGCCGCGCGCGAGGCGGCCGTTGAGGCGATGAAGGGAGCGATCTCCATCGCCCCCGGCCTCGGCTGTGACACGATAGTGACCGAGGCCGGACGCCGGGGCGTGGCCGGCTTCGAGCGCTGCGTGGCCTCCTTCCGCGAGATCGTGCCGCTCGCCGAGGAGGCGGGTATCACCGTCTGCGTCGAACCGTCATACAGACAGACGATCCCCAACTCCTGGACGATGCGCGGCCTGATCGAGGAAGTCGGCAGCCCCAACCTCAGGGTACTGCTCGATCCCGCGAACATCCTCTGCTACGACTCCACCGAGCGCCCCTTCGATGTGTTGGGGGAGCAGATCGTACTCGCTCACGCCAAGGACTGCATAGTCGATGAGGATGGGAAGCCGAGCTTCCCGTCGGCGGGTGAGGGCGACGTTGACTGGGCGCGCTTCATCGAGCGCCTGATGGAGCTGGATGATGTGCCCCTCATAATCGAGTACGCGAAAGAGGACAACATCGAGCAGGTGGTAGAATTCCTGCGCGGTCAGATAGCCGCAGTCGAAGGGAACTGATGATGAATCAGCGACAGCGCTTCGTGGCGTGCATGAGTTACGAGCCGGTCGATCACGTACCCGACCGGGAGTTCGGCTACTGGGATGATACCTTTACGAGATGGCACCAGGAGGGACTTCCCGGGGAGATCGACAACAACGAGGTCGCCGACGAGTTCTTCGGCTTCGAGGGAAGAATGACGGTCCCCTCGGCAGTCGGTCTGCATCCGCCGTTCGAGACCACCGTCATCGAGCAGACCGACGAATACAAGGTTGTGCAGGACGCCGAGGGCGTGAAGAAGATCATGTACCTCGACGAACAGGACACCATCCCGCGCTATCTCGAGTTCCCCATAAAGGACCGCGCGTCGTGGGAGAAGTTCCGCGAGCGTCTGCGCATCGACGACCCGGCCCGCTACCGCGATGACTGGGATGAGATCGCGCGGCGCACGCGCGAATCCGAGCTTCCCGTGCAGATTCACGGCGGCAGCCTCTTCGGCAAGCTGCGCAACTACATCGGCTTCGAGAGCATCGCAGTGATGTGCTACGACGACCCGGAGCTTATCGAGGAGATGGTCGAGCACGTCTGTCAGCTTGCCTGCGCGGTCATCGAGCCTGCGGTGGAGGCCGGCTGCGAGGTGGACTGCGGCGCTTTCTGGGAGGACATAAACTTCAAGCAGGGCTGCATCATCTCGCCGAAGATGTTTCATCAGTGGCTGACCCCGCGCTACTCACGCATCACCGATCTGATGTATCAGATGGGCGCGACTCTCTGTTACGTCGATTCCGACGGCAACATTACCGACTCCATCGATGGCTGGCTGGAGGGTGGGGTCAACTGCATGTTCCCGGTCGAGGTCGCGGCAGGCTCCGATCCGCTCGAGATCCGTCGGCGCTGGGGGCCGGAGGTGCTGATGATGGGCGGGGTAAACAAGCGCGCGCTTGCTGCAGGCCCGGACGCCATTGTCGAGGAGGTCAGGCGCCTCAAACCGCTGGTCGATGAGGGCGGCTTCATACCCCACGTCGATCACCGTGTGCCGCCGGATGTGAGCTACGATGACTACCTGTTCTACCTGCGCACCAAGCGGGAGATCTACGGAATACCGGAGCCGACCGACGTGCCGATGTTCAATCTCTGAGCCAGCGGCAGGCTTGTAGTGTGCGCATCGCGAATCACAGGGTGTGTGCGAAACCAACGGGAGGTGTCAGTATGCGACAGACAATACGACAGGTCACGGCGGTCGTCATGCAGGTGGAGGACGAAGTCGGTGTGCTTAACCGGGCGCTCTGTGAGTTGCGCAGCGCGGGTGTCAGCATGGTGGCAGTCGCAAGTCTCAGGCGACACGGAACGGCGCTGCTTGCAGTACCCGAGGACATTGAGGCTGTGCGGAAACTCGCTTCCCGACATGGTGTCTCTCTGCAGATGAGACCCGTTTTTCTGATCGAGGGCGAAGACCGCGTGGGTGCCCTCTGCGAGATCACCGCGCAGATCGCGCAGGCAGGCATCAGCATCGAAGACGTGGCCGCGCTCTCCGCCGGAGGCAACTACGCCGCCCTGCTCACCTTCGCCGATGCCGACCTCGAGGCGGCGTCCGAGGCTCTCGGCCTCGACACCGAAGACGAGTAGCTCCTGGTTTGCGGCAATGGGGGCGGTCGCAGCTTGGCCTGCTTCAGAACATGGCGTACATCGCGCTCTGGCGGCTGCGATCCGCGTCCCCCGCTCTCAGCTTGATGAACTCGGTATATACGGAATCAGGCGCATCGCGAGACTCGCCAGAGGCATAGTCTGCAACCAGACGCGTCCGGGGCCGGTCACCGTCGCAAGAAACAGACCCTCCCCCGAGAACAGCACGTTCCTCACTCCTGATACACGCGTTATGTTGAAGTCCACCGTGGGGTCCATCATCGCGATATGTCCCGGATCGATCCTCAGCCCCTGACCGGCCTGAAGATTGTACTCCACCACCTCACCGTCTATCTCAAAGAACGCAAGCCCCGGACCGCTTACCTTCTGCAGGATCATCCCCTCGCCACCGAAGAACATGGCTCCCAGCCGCCGGTGCAGATGCATATCCAGGCCCACCGAAGCCTCCGCCACCATGAATGAATCTCGCTGGCAGATGAGACTCTGTCCTTCCGCAAGCTGCTGCGGGATGACTTTGCCCGGCACCTCGAGCGTGAAGTTGACGAAGCCGGTACCCGAGGTGCAGGTGTAATCAGTCATGAACATCGACTCGCCTGAGGCCTTCCGCCGCAACGCCTGCATCAGGCCACCCTTCATCTCCGCGTTCATCTCGATGTTCGCGGTCATCCATGACATACCGCCTGCTTCGGTGTACACCGTCTCCCCCTGCTCCAGCGTGATCTCTACACTCTGCATCACCGTGCCGCGAATCTGGTAATCCATCACGGACCCCTTCCTGCTGCTGTAATCTGGCCGCCCCACCCGCCTCTACTGCACGTTCTCCCCACACGAACCGCAGAACTTGCCGCCCGGCACCAGCCGCGAACCGCAACCGGCGCAGAACTTCGGACCGGCCGAATCCCCCTCTTGCCCCGGTGACGGGGCGCTATCCTCAGACTGCTCCTCCGCTACCCCTGGCGGGGGTGCGACCGGTGCTGAAGGTGTATCCTCAACCGGCTTGGCCGGCTGTGAGGCTTCGACCGGCCGGGGGACAGCCCGGGATGCTTCATCTTCGGGCGCCACTCCCGTCGGAGGGGGCGGTGTCGCACCGCCGGGCGAAGGTGAACTGTCCGGTGCTGGGATCTCAGCCTCAGAGCCCGGACGATTGCGCGGTGTTGTCACGCCGCGGAAGATCATGAAAGCTACCGCCAACAGCGCAAGTGCAACAAGCACCCAGAACGCCTGCATGAACACCGTGATGATCGTCACCGAGACAACAGCAAAGACGAACGCGGCTGCGGAGAATGCGCATGACAGGCCGTCTCCCACCAGCGGAACGTATCCGACAAGTTTGGTCAGCGGGCCGAATACCGACATTATCCCAAAGAAGATCAGAGCAACCGCTCCCGCCTTGAGACCCCAGTAGGCCGCCACGTACTCGCTCCTGAGGGTCTCCTGCGTCTGCTGTTCATTGAGCGTGCTTACTATGAAGCTGCTCCCGCCCTGCACGCTACCGTTAGACATCTCCCCGAGCACTATCGCCGGTGTCGATGCCCGCAGCACATCGATCGTCTCACGCTGGTCGCCGACCTCTGGTGTGCCGGGCTGTGTACTCTCGCGGAAGCTGGTCTCATACCGGCGCTTGTAGGCGGAGTAAACCTCCCGCCGCCCCACAGGGTGAGCGCCGTCGGGGCGCACGCTTATCGACCCGATCTCAAAAGCATCCACCCAGTGCGTCTCACTCTGTCTCGAGCGCCATCGATACTCGACATTACCATCCGAGTCCTCTTCCTCAACGTACTCCTCCAACTGCCTCGTCCAGTATAGAAACTCGCCACCCGCCTGCGGGATAGTGAGAAACTGCCCCTGCGGCTCGCCGGAGAACTTGACCAGTTCGCCGTCCATCGCTACGGCAGCTTCCGGCGACGACATCTCTACGCTCTCGAAGACCTTACTGTGATCCACCAGCCTCGCTTCACCATGGTACGCTACGTAAAAGCCCACCGGAATCATTATCAACCCCAGAAGCACCCCCAGCACGGCTCCACCGCATCCACCTCCCCCACTGCTCCTGTTGCCGCTGCCTGTGCCGACGTTCAACCTGGCCATCTGTTAATCTCCCTCGTACCATGATGCGCGGCGGGCGATATTTCCACCAACATGCGGCGAATCCTGCATTTGATTCTTGTACAGGTAATCGGCAGACGAAGCGGCCTCGTTAAACGTATCGGAGGCGGCATCCCGTGCCGCCTCCGATCTAATGCTGCCCCTTCAGATGTTCTTACATCATATGGGTACCTCAGAACTCGAAGAACCTGTTGGTTGGATTCTGACCATAGAAGAACTGGCTGGTGGGGGACCATTTGGCGTGACCGTCCAGGTATCCCACATTCGCTCCGCCGTTATGCACGCCCCGCGCTCGGCCGGTGTAGTATGGATCCCCATCCAGCGGATAAGGGTCTTCGTCGTTTTCGGGCACTGCGGGCGGATCACCGTACTGGGATGGATGTCCCACGCGTCGCGGCCAACCCGGTGATGCATCCGGACGCTGGCCCATCTTAACATCACACAGAATGACCAGTTCCGCCGGGCGAGTTGCCTCGGCCATTGACTCATAAGCCAATGTGCGGTCATTGTATCCGTAAGACTGCGCCCGGGTGTTCGGACAGACGTATATGTCCATGCTCATCGTGTAAGGATACAGCAGTACGTCCCAGTGGGGGCCACCTGCAACGTCAGGATCGTACCGATAGTAACGTGGTGCCATGACTTCATTGTAGTCCTGTGCGTACATGAGGAAAGCGAGAGTAATCTGCTTTACGTTGCTCAGACAGCTCGTTTGCCTCGCCCTCTCGCGCGCCCTTGCGAACACCGGGAACAGAATTGCCGCAAGGATGGCGATGATGGCGATCACCACCAGTAGCTCAATTAGCGTGAATCCTCGCCTCGTCTTCATGACACTCCACTCCTCTCTTCATGTCTGCGCATGACGGGAAGGGCTATCATTGGATATTTCCCCGGCCTGCGAGAGATCCCTCCCCAGTATTGGAGATTATTGCTCAATCTGTTCCTGCGTTAGCCGGTCGAGTTTGCTTCGGATCCCAACTTCGAGCGACCGGCCTTCTTCGCCGGAACTGCATCATACGCTCAGCGTGATCTCCCGCGCGGCGATAAACGGACTTGACAGCAGAGACGAGTCGTGTATAATACTGCCGGTTAGCACTCTCATATTACGAGTGCTAACTCGGGTTTAGAAGCCCGCTCCGCCCCACAGAGAGGGGCATTGGACGAATTTCGGTAAAATCACAGGTAGCATGATGTAAGTAAGGGTGGTGTCTGCAAATGCTTCAGCCTCTTGGTGCCCGGGTGCTTGTCCAGCCGCTCGAGGCAGAGGAGACGAGCGCGGGCGGGATTATCCTGCCCGAGGCCGCACAGGAACGGCCGCGGGAAGGCAAAGTTATTGCCGCCGGTCCCGGTGAAATCGGTGACGACGGTGAGCCGATGGGTGTCGCAGTCGACGAGGGCGACATCGTGATCTACGCGTCATACGGCGGTACGGAGGTCGAGATCGAAGGTGAGGAGTACCTCATCATCACCGAGAGCGATATCCTCGCAGTGCGCGAGGGCTGATCAGCCGCACACGATAAGATATTCTCCCTTCAGGAGGGATACTGATGGCAAAGAAGCTTGCCTTTGACGAGGAAGCGCGACGTGCGCTTGAGACCGGCGTCAACAAGGTTGCCGACGCCGTAAAGGTCACGCTCGGCCCCAAGGGCCGCAACGTAGTGCTTGAGAAGAAGTGGGGCGCTCCGACGATCACCAAGGACGGCGTCACGGTGACGAAGGAGATAGAACTCGAGGACGAGTACGAGGACATGGGGGCGCAGCTATGCAAGGAAGTCGCCTCCAAGACCAACGATGACACCGGCGATGGCACCACGACTGCAACGGTGCTCGCCCAGGCCATCGTGAAGGCCGGACTCAAGAACGTGGCTGCCGGATCCAACCCGATGCTCATCAAGAAGGGTATCGAGGCCGCGGTATCCGACGTCGTAGCCGCAATCCGCGATAATGCGATCCCAATCGAGGGACGCGATGAGATCGCTCACGTCGCGGGCATCGCCGGCAATGACGCCGAGATCGGTGAGATCATCGCCGACGCCATGGATAAGGTCGGCAAAGACGGCGTCATCACCGTCGAGGAATCCAAGGTCGGCAAGACCGAGGTCGAAGTCGTCGAGGGAATGCAGTTCGACAAGGGTTACATCTCCCCTTACTTCGGCGGCGAAGAGAACGAGGCGGTACTCGAGGACGCGTACATTCTCCTGTATGAGGAGAAGATCTCCGCAGCCGCGGACATTGTCCCCGTAATGGAGAAGGCCGCTTCGGCCAACAAGCCGCTGCTGGTTATCGCCGAAAACGTTGAGGCTGAGGCGCTGGCGACCCTGGTCGTCAACAACATGCGCGGCACGGTCAAGTGCTGTGCGGTGAAGGCCCCCGGCTTCGGCGACCGCCGCAAGCGCAACCTTGAGGACCTCGCCGTGCTGACCAACGGTCGCTTCATCTCCGAGGATCTCGGCATCAAGCTCGACAGCGTGCAGCTTGAGGACCTCGGTCAGGCGGAGCGCGTCGTTGTCACGAAGGATGACACCACGATCATCCAGGGCGCAGGCTCGCAGAAAGAGATCGACGCACGTGTGGCGCAGATTCGGCGCGAGATCGAGACCACCGACTCCGACTACGACCGCGAGAAGCTCGAGGAGCGCCTGGCCAAGCTCGCAGGCGGCGTCGCAGTCATCAAGGTCGGCGCAGCCACCGAGACCGAGCTGAAGGAGCTGCAGCATCGCTTCGAGGACGCGCTCTCGTCGGCCCGCTCGGCTATCGAGGAAGGCGTCGTGCCCGGCGGCGGTGTGATGCTCGCACGCGCCAGCACCATGCTGGACAAGAGCCGAGATCGCGTCCGTGGCGAGGCGAAGGTCGGCGTCGAAATCGTGCGCCGGGCCCTGACCGAGCCACTGCGGCAGATCGCCACAAATGCCGGTTACGAGGGCAGCGTCGTGGTGAACAATGTCCTCAATGAGGATAACTTCAACTACGGCTTCAACGCGCTGACCGAGGAGTACGAGGATCTCGTAGAGGCCGGCGTCATCGATCCGGCGAAGGTAGTTCGCGCAACCATCGAGAACGCGGCCTCGATCGGCGCGCTGCTGCTCACCACGGAAGCGCTCGTGGCGGAGATACCGGAGCCAGAGCCGGCAATGCCCCCCGGCGGCGGTGGTGACATGGGCGGTATGGGCGGCATGGGCGGCATGATGTAAGCCGAACCTGTCGTTGCGTCAGTTGCAGCAAACCGCGGGCGGCCCGACTTCGGGCCGCCCGCTTCAGCATTGGGCCTGTATTGCTTCCACGTCATCCCGTTCGCCACGGCTCTCTTCGGTAGATTCACTGCGCGCTGCCGGCACCCGCCTCGCTCAGCGCTTCCAACAGCCTCTCCGGATCATCGCTGCCAACGACGTAGGTCCGCTCGTTATAGTCAAACTCGACCCCGCGATCTCCGCGCTGATTCAGACATACCTTCCCGCGTCTCGTGCGGATGCCCCAGCCGCCGTAATCCTTCAGCGGGGAAAACTCGACCTGCCGCGCGCCTCGTATTCGGTCCAGATCGAAACGCCAGCGAGGCCGACCGAACTGACCGAAGCGAACTTCCATCTTCTCATTGACCACCTCGACCTCCATCGGCATCAGCACGAGGTAGAGCAGTCCGATGATTACCACCAGTACAACGAGAAGCAGAGATGACTGTGGCTCATCATCGACGCCCAGTTCCGTCAGGACACCGCCCACCAGCAGCGCAGCCATGACCAGATGCACCCACCAGCCAACCCACTGCCGCTCGCGATGCACCGCGTCACCGGTCACGCAAGCTCCTCCTTCCAGCGCGACTCTATGCGCAGCAGTTCGCGCTCGCGGTCCTCGTCGAGACGCGGCTGCTCTGGCCGCGCGAGGATCTCGTCCACTCGCTGGCGCGCCCTCTCCACTGCGGACCGCGCACCCTCTGCCTCCCAGCCCTCACGCCGCCCGACGAAGCCCAGCGACGGCTCGAAAAGCTCGGTGCGAAAGTAGGCGAGGGTGTGCGGGTGGCTGAGGTAGTCAGGCACGGCGGCCATCTCCGCGACCGCGTCATATACCAGCGATTCGTCGTCAACCTCGGGCATTCTCGCCGCCCGCAGCGCGGCGCCCGCGATCTCGTCGTCGATCACCATCATCTCCGGAGACAGCACGCGCTGTGACTCAAGCTGCCCCATGCCCCAGATGATATTGACGCCCGCGAGCGCGTGCATCAGGCCCACGTTCATCTTCTCCCACGCCGCCTGCTCGTCGACCACCATCGACTCGGTGCTCATCCATGAGGCGCTCGGCAGCCCGTGCATGCGCGCAAGCTCCGCGCCGATTGCGCCCATGATACCGTTCTCAGGCCCGCCGGTGCGCGTGATCGCGTGGCGCATGTCCATCGTGTGCGCGAAGCCGAGGTTGAAGACGCACGGACGACCGGGTTCGAGCGTCTGCACGATTACCACGCCCGACAGCGCCTCAGCATTCGCGAGCATCAGCGTTCCTCCGAGCGTGACGGGTGAGGTCGCGCCCGCGGTCGGCTCGGAGTTGATCATCATCGGCACACCGTGTCCGGAGGTCTGCACGAACATCTCCAGCCCCGGCTCAGTCCAGTGCAGGGGACTGACCGACGTATACCCGAAGCTGACCACCGGCCGCTCGCGCAGCGGATCCGGATCTGCCAGCACGCGGCCCATCTCGACGATCGCCGCCCCGCCGCGGGGTGTGTATATGCACGGGCGCAGGTGCTTGCGCGTGTGCTGCGCAAGCATCCGGCATCCCACGAAGTCGCGGAACTGCGCGGGGATATCGTCGATCGTGGGGCCCACCGCCGCCTGTGCGTGCTCCAGCGCGTCGGTGACACGGGTCAGGGCGATGAATTCCGGCTCATTGATCGGGCGGGCCTCGGTTCCCTCGACGTAGCTGAGCGCGTTGCCGGTCCAGAAGACCGTGTCGCCGCCGGGGCCGATGCGAGCGGGCTCACCCTCGACCGGCGCAAGCAGCACCTCCGACGGCGCCTGCTCCAGACACGCGGCGACAAGCTCGCGCGGGAAGGAGATCATCCCGGAGGTAAGCTCGCGACAGCCGGCGGCAAGTAGCTTCTCGGTCACAAGTTCGTGGTCGATGCGCAGTCCGATCTCTTCCAGCAGATCGAGGCTGCGCTCGTTGATGCGCGCGAGGTCCTCCGGCTCCATGAAGCGCATGAGGATCGTCCTTTCAAGACGGTGACGGCAGTGACGGGCAAGCTGCACAGTGGACGGCAACCGCCCGGCTCGTTGCCCGCTATCCGCGCTCTCGCGCAATGCCGAAGAAGTTGCTCACGATCGCATGGCCGTCCGGATAGTTCTCCAGGCGGCTCTCCGGGTGAAACTGCGTTCCGTAGAGCGGCATCTCTTCGTGCACTATCGCCTGGATCTCGCAGTCGGCGCTCGACGCCAATAGCCGGAAGCTCGCGGGAAGCTGTTTGACCTCGCTGCGATGGGACTGTCGCACCCGGATTAGCTCGGGTAGGCCCTCAAACAGCGGGTCCTCAGCTATGATCCTGACCGGCCAGACGCCCGACTCCTTGAACAAACCCGGATGATAGTCGGGATTGAGATCCGCTTCGTCGTCGCGAAGCTCGCGCATGGTGCCCACCTCGGAGCCGAACATCTCCGCGATCAGTTGATGCCCGCCGCAGAAACCGATCTGCGGAACGCCCGATTCGGTGATCAGCCAGGTGTAATCCTCGCGTTCAAGCACGTCGTACTCGTCGTGCGGCGTCGAGCCTCCCGAGTGGCAGATCGCCCACGGCCGTACATCATCGACGAACTCGCGCGTCACCTGGCTGAAGTGCATGACCAGGCACAGGTCGTCGCTGAGCTTCTCGAGGTCGTGCTTGATCGCGTGGCAGTCCATCTCGTCGTACTTCTCGCGTGTCTCGGTCACGATATAGCAGATCATCTGGTGCCTCCCGGCGGCCGTGATTGCGATGCATGGTGCTCGCGCGCGATGTCAAAGAAGTTGGAGAGCACCCGGAAACCGTCCGGATAGCCCTCCTGGCGCTTCTCGGGATGGAACTGTGTGCCGTAGAGCGGCAGTTCCTCATGCACCAGCGCCTGGACCCGGCAGTCGGCGCTCGAGGCGAGAAGCCGGAAGCCCTCGGGGATCATCGTCGTCTCGCCGCAGTGCATGACCCAGACCCGGATCGGGCTGTCGAGCCATGCGAAGAGCGGATCGTCGGCCACGATCTCGATGGGCCACACGCCCCACTCCTTGAACCAGCCCTGGCGGTACTGTGGCGCGAGGTCCGGCTCATCGGGCCGCAGCTCGCGCATCCTGCCGGTGGAGCCGCCGAACATCTCCACGATGATGTTCTTGCCACCACAGAAGCCGATCTGCGGAACACCGGACTCGGTGATGAGCCACCGGTATTGCTCATGCTCCATCAGGTCGTACTCGGCCAGCGGCGTGGACTTTCCCGAGTGGCAGATCGCCCACGGCCGTACATCATCGACAAACTCGCGCGTCACCTGGCTGAAGTGCATGACCAGGCACAGGTCGCCGCTGAGCTTCTCGAGGTCGTGCTTGATTGCGTGGCAGTCCATCTCATCGTACTTCTCGCGCGTCTCGGTGACTATGTAACAGATCATCGAATGCGCCTCCCAACCGACGCGGGTTGCTGTGCGTTAGCCGACGGCCCTACTCCACGATGCCTTCGAGGTCGATCACGTACATCTGCCGCGTGCTCTCGTGGATCGAGTCGAAGCACACCTGCGTGCCGTCGCGATTCCAGCGCGGGTGCAGGTCGCAGCGAATCTCCTCGGAGTAGCGCCTCGGCGACAGGAAGCGCCCGAGGTCCGCGCGCGCGCCGGTCTCCGTGTCATAGATAAGAAGCGAGCGCTTCATCTCCGCGTCCCAATAGGTGTCCGTGAGCAAGTACCTCCGGTCGCCTGGTGAGTACGACATATGCCCGTCGCTGGTGAAGACGTCGCCGCCGACGACCGAAAGCCACGGGCTCTCATCGCGGTAGAGGAAGTACCGGCTTCCGATCTGCCGATGCTGCGCCCACGCAACGATATGCCGCTCATCGAGCCAGTCGAAGTGTGAGACCATATCGTCGTCGGCCAGCAGGTAGATGTCCGAGCCGTCCGGGTTTGCGGTGAACATGCGGGTGAAGCGCGCCTTACCGCTGAACTTGTCGCTCGCGGCGCCCGGTCGGTACCAGCGGTGCAGCCAGACAAAGCGGCTACCATCGGTGCAGAACTGCATATGATTGAACCAGTTCTCGTTCTCCATGCTCTGGCGATAAGCGATGCCGACGATCTGATCGATGGTGATGACAAGCTCAGTCTCGCCCGTCTCGAGGTCAATATGCCAGATTCCATCGTCCTCGGGATGCATCTCGCCTTCGGTGGGGTCAGGAAGGGCCCGGTAGCCGTAACCCGGACGGGTCCGATTCACGCGCGCGAAATTCAGGCCGATCGCCTGTGTCCCGTCGGGACTGACTGCATAGATGGGTCGCGGAATCGTCCGCGTCTCGCCGGAGTGAATGTCGCGGATGATCGAGACGTACCGCCCGTCCTCCACGGAGTTGTAGATGATCAGGCGATTCGGGTCGGTGCCGAGCCACTGCAGCATCGTGCCCTGCTGCCAGCACCACGCGTGGGTTTCGTCGAGCGCGTGGAATTCCCCGTCGCCCTCCTCGAGATCTACCAGGCCGACGCGAATCGAATCATCGGGGCGGCCCGGACGATCCATGAAATCCGCTTCCATCGCCAGCATGTAGCGCCCGTCGGCGCTCCACGGACACTTGTCGTAGTAGCCGAACCAATGGTGCTTCGGGCCGCGCGTCACCGCGCATGCCCGTCCGGAATCATCACCTGCGTAAGTGCGCTGCACTGCTCTGTCTCCTCCCACAGAAGTTCCCCTGAGTTGTGCGGTTCGTCCCGCCCCCTTCCACGCGCGGGGAGATTATCCTGCGCCCGGAGCGGACTGCAGGCGATTCATTCTCGATGCCCGTGACCCTGCACCGGTAGAAGATTCGTGCGACGGCTCACGGCGCCCTCCCGGTCCTCCCAACGTTCCTGCGCAACGTCGCTCGGACCACCCGTATGCGTTCGGCCGTTGTCGTTGTGGCCCCGGCGCCCTCGCCGGGGGTCGTTGGACAACCGGAACAGCATTACCGTCAATGCAGGATACGCTGCGCCAGCGGAGAAGGGGACCGTCGGTGTGACCGCAAAGCATCACACCGCAGCATCGAGCAGTCAAGGGAGGCGCGAACAGTGGCAAAGCTGGCGATCAACGGCGGCCCGAAAACCATCGACCGACAGATTGGCAAGGACTGGCCGATCTTCGACCAGACCGAACGCGATAATCTGCTGGAGGTGCTTGAGTCCGGGCGCTGGTGGCGCGGAGGTGGTGACGCGGAGACCTCGAGAGTGGCCCAGTTCGAACAGGCCTTCGCCGACTTCCACGATGCGAAGCACGGCGTCGCGCTGACCAACGGCACCCAGGCGATCGAGTGCGCGCTGAAGGCGCTGGACATCCGCCCCGGTGACGAGGTGATCTGCCCGGCGGCGACCTTCGTCGCGACCGCGACCGCCTGCATCCTGGTGAACGCGATCCCGATCATCGTGGACATCGACCCGGCTAACTACCAGATCGATCCAGCGGCGGTCGAGGCGGCGATCACCGAGCGGACGGTGGGCATCGCTCCCGTGCATTATGGCGGCTACCCCGCGGACATGGCCGCACTGAGGGAGATCGCCGAGCGGCACGGCCTCTGGATCATCGAGGACGCCGCCCATGCCCATGGCTCGACGTGGAACGGTCACGGCTGCGGCTCCATCGGCGACATCGGCTGCTTCTCGCTGCAGATGGGCAAGACGCTTACCGCGGGGGAGGGCGGCATCTGCCTCACCAGCGACGAGGACCTGGCGCAGAAGCTGTTCAGCTTCCATCACATCGGACGCTTCGAGGGCCGACCATTCTACGAGCATCACATCGTCGCCAGCAACCTGCGGATGACCGAGTTCCAGGCGGCGGTGCTGCTGGGAGGCCTCGGCAGGCTCGAGGAGCAGGCGGAGACGCGCGACCGCAACGCGAGACACCTCGAAGCGGGCCTGCGCGAGATCGAGGGCGTCGCTCCGATTGAGCGCGCCGACTGGGTAACGCGCTGGAACTTCTACTTCTACCACTTCAAGTTCAACTCCGAGGAGTTCGGCGGCATCTCGCGGCAGCAGTTCGGCGAGGCGCTGGCGGCGGAGGGCCTCAGCGTGGGCACCGGACACCTCGCGCCGATCCAGAAGAACCCGCTCTTCACGAAGCGCCACTGGGGACCGGCGTGCTTCGGCGACAACGATCCGCCCGACTACGCCTCAGCGCATACCCCTGAATGCGACCGCATACACGCCGAGGAGGGTGTCTCGCTGACGCACCGCCTCTTCCTCGGCGGCACCGAGGACATGGACCTGATGCTGGGGGCGATCGCGAAGATTCGCTATAACGTGGATGAACTGAGATAGGCCGCGTTGGAGCGCCGATCGGCCGCATGGTTTTTTGCAGAGCACGAACATCAAACGGGAGATGAGAGAGATGCCCAACCGTTGTGGACGCCCCAACATCCTGATCATAACCACCGACGAGCAGCGTTACGATACCTACGGCATCACCGGCAACGAGATCTGTCAGACGCCTAACTTCGATTCGCTGGGAGAGCGCGGTACGCTCTTCACGCGCAGTTATACGCAGAATACCGTGTGTATCCCCTCCCGCGCCTGTCTGCACACCGGCCGGTACACTCACCAGCACGGGGTGCAGTACATGGAAAGCGAGATCGACACCACACCGGTGCTGCCGCACTGGGAGACCACCTTCATGGAGCGACTGCAGGGGTCGGGGTATTACACCGGTGCGACGGGGAAGATACACATGCTCGAGCCGAAGGGCTACGATTGGACGCGGCTGTCGGGCGGCAAGGGAGGGCGGTGGCGCAAGATGTGGGGGGAGCAGGTCGGACCGGCGCCGCTTGGACAGGCCTACGCCCGCTGGCTCGAGGAAAAGCGTCCGGGTGCATACCGGGAGATATACGATCAGCGGCAGACCTCCGAGTACGATAACAATACGCTCATCAATGTGCTTCCGACCGAGGAGTACATCGACTACTTCATCGGAGAGATGGCGCGCGAGTTCCTCCGCGAGCGTACGGATAATCCCGAAGAGCCATGGATGCTGTGGGTGGGCTTCTGCGGGCCACACGGACCATTCGATCCGCCACGCGAGTACGCGGAGATGTACGATCCTGAGGAGATGCCCTTCCCCGAGACATACACCCACGAACTCACCGGACGTCCCGAGTTCATGCAGCGCCCGGCAAAGCAGGATACACCGGAGGAGAGGCGCTTCGTGCAGACGCGTATCGCCTACTACTACGCGATGCTCACACTGATCGATGACATGCTCGGTAACATCCTCGGCGACCTCGACGCGAACGGACAGGCGGAGGACACGATCATCATAACGACCTCCGACCACGGCGAGATGCTCGGAGATTGGGGACGGTGGGGCAAGGGCGTGTTCCTCGAGCAGGTGGTACACTTGCCGACGCTCGCATACCTTCCCGAACGCTTCCGCACGGAGGCCTATCCGACGCGCTACGACAACGTGATCGAGCACTTCTCGCTGTCCGCGACCGCCCTGGACTATGCCGGGGTTGACATTCCCCCGGAGATGGCGGCTCCGAGTCTGCGTCCGATCTTCGAGGGCACCGGCGATTCGCGCGGCCACGCCCTGACCGAGTACGTGGACAACACTCGAAGATGCGGCGGCATGCTCATCACCACCGAGCGGTACAAGTACGCTCACTACGGCACCGAATACATCGGGGAGCTCTATGACCTGCAGGAGGATCCGGGTGAGACGCGCAACCTGTGGGATGATCCCGGTTACGCCGATGTCAGGCGCGAGATGTCGGAGCTTCTGATGGATCGCCTGCTGCACTCGATGGAGCCGGCTTACACCTCGTTCCTCGGTGTATTGCCGGAGCATGTGAAGAATCCGGACTGGGGGCGTAATCGGTGATAACGAGGCGGCGGGAGACGGGCCTCCAATCCGTCTTCCGCAGCCCATTCGCTCATCCGCACAGGCCCGCGCTCACCCGGCGACAACACCGTAGTATCGTGCGTAAGACCGGCTGCAGGCCGGTTCAGCCGGACCAGCGTCGCCCCCCGCTGGCCGTATTGTCGCTCCGTTCGAGCAGCGCATGATAACCCGTGTCTGCTTCCCACGGAGGGGAGATGCCGAGCGGTTACGGTCGACACTCACCGGGCGATTTCACCATCAGCGGGACCTCGATAAGGGTCGGCTGCCCTGAGGCAAAGCCCTCCTCGATCGCCGGTGCTATCTCCTCGGGAGCAGACACCCGGACGCCTCGCGCGCCGAAGCCCATCGCAGTCCGGGCCCAGCCGCACTCGCCCAGTTCGCTGGCCATGCAGGCCGCGCCGCGCTCCTTCTGCCCGGTAACCACAATGCCCCACGCCTCATCATCAGCGACCACCGCGACGAGAGGAATCTCGTGGCGAACCGCCGACTGGAACTCCGGCACGCAGAAGCCGAGGGAACCGTCGCCGGTTACAAGCAGGATCTTCCGATCGGGAAATGCGAGCTTCGCCGCCATCGCACCGGGCACGCCGTAGCCTATCACGCCCGACGCCCCGCAGGTGAGCAGCGCCTCGGGATAGGAGCTACGGCACAGCGTCATGTGCATCCACTGACCGATGTTCCCGCCATCGACCGCGAGCACCATGTCCTCATCGAGCACCTCCCCCACCGCGCGGGCGATGTCCCATCCGACCATCGCCCCCTCAGGAGTATCCGGCCGCTCGTCCCACGCCGCATAAAAGCGCGCGTGCAACTCGCGCGCGGCTGACATCCAGTCACTGTGATCGCCGCCATCGTACTCCCGGTTCAATGCGGAAAACGCGCTCTCGGGATCCGCAAGCATTGCGAGATCCGGAGCGATTGCCTGGTAGAGCCTGCGGGCATCGACATCGATGCGAATCGTTCGCACATCATCGCGCAGTGGCGAGCGGTCCATGTATTTCAGACGATAGTCGACGTCCGCGCCCGCGATCAGCAGCAGGTCGGCCTCCTCCAGCAGTGACGGCTCCCCGGTGGCCGCGCCGATCACACCCATGAAGTGCTCGCTCGGCTCATTCACCACACCCCGGTCCCAGATGGGTGTCACGACCGCGGCGCCCACAGTCTCCGCCAGCGCCATCAACTCGGCACCCGAGTCGGCGTAGAAGCATCCGCTGCCTGCGATAATGAGCGGTCTCTCGGCTTGCGCCAGCATCTGTGCGGCCTGCTTCACATCATCCGCCATCGGCATCGCCGACTGATCGACCATCCCCCTACTACCGACAGGCGGCATCGGGCGTCCATCAGCGATCTCTCCGTTGAGTATATCGCGCGGGATAGTCAGGTGCGTGGGTCCGGGACGCCCGGTGGTGGCCGCGTGGAAACACTCGGCCACTGCCTGGGGGATACGCTCAGGACGATCGACCTGCTCTGAGTACTTGCAGAAAGACTCACACATCGCGACATGATCGATGTCCTGAAAGCCGCCGCGACCGAGGGTGTATGATTCGTTCGCGCCGGTGATCAGCAGCATCGGACCGCCGTCGTAGTGCGCGTTGAGCAACCCGGCCATCGCATTCACGTGAGCGATCCCGCTCGAGACCACGCACACTCCCACTCGCCTCGTGAGCCGCGCGTACGAGTCGGCGATGTAACTTGCTGCCTGCTCATTACGAGTGTGTATCAGCGGCAATTCAACCTTGGCGGCGGCGTCGATAATCGGCTCGGTACCGTTGCCGCACAGCATCGAGATGAACGGAACGCCTCGAGATTGCAGTTGCCGCACAAGTGCCTCTGCACCTTGCATGATATCTTTCCTCCTGGAACTTATTGCGCCCGCTGGTGTTTCTTTAAGACTGAATTACATCTCAGGACAGTGGAAAGGAGGGTCAGGTAACAGGTTCGCTTTTCCGAAGGTTACACCTTTGTGCGGGGCGACATCAGCAGACGGCAATTCCCCTGTCTGAGGGCCACGGTGTCGGAGGATCATGCAGGAACTGCTCTCATGGATCCGCGACCCGCCCGATCATGTCGTCCTCGAAGACTGAGGGCCTACTGTAAACCCGTGTCTGACATGTATAGATGATCGGACGGAATGGGGGTTCTTATGAGTAGCAGCCGAACGGTTGGACCTCACTACGCAGAAGCAGTGACAGAATGGTTGGACTTCGGATCCCGATACTTCCACTTCCTCGAGAACCCATCGCACCTCGGACGCTTCGGGCCGACCAGCGCCGGCCCGCTCGGAATCGAGGCCACCTCGCTCTATGCATTCGTCCACGGACTCGCCGCATCTGACGACACGTTTGACCTCAACAGTTGCTCGCTTTCCCACGATGAATGCGCGGATCGCGGACTTTCCGCGTTTCGCTACTGTCTTCACACCCACAGGGCGTATCCCGACGAGTTCCCGAAGGAACCTGCGTGGGGTGGGACCGGCATGTCCCCGAAGATGGCCGATCAGATGGCACTCGCCGCGGAGGTGCTTGACGACTTCCTCGAAGATCAGGATCGGGAGCAACTCAAGCGCCTCATCGAGCACGAGGCCGATTCTAACACCCTGCTGCCCTTCCATCTCGAACACGTGGATCACGGCTTCTACCGCAAGCGCCCACCGGTGCCGACGGAGCGCTTCGGGACGTCTTATCCCGAAAGCAATGCGTGGCGGGCCTGCATCCTCGCTCGAGCGCTGCTGAATGACCCGGACCACGACAGCGCCGACAGATGGCATGAGGCCATGCTGACGTATCTGACTAACGCTCTATCGACCCCCGCCGATGCCGAAGATGATACAATCGTTGACGGCCGGCCGATCCGTGATTGGCACGCGGGCGCGAATCTGCACCCCAGCTTCGCACTCGAACACCACGGGTTCTTCCATCCCGGCTACGTGAATCGCGCATTGCTCTCCCTCGCCAGCGCGGCGTACGCCTTCGAGGACGCAGGTGCCGAGCGTCCGGAATCGCTCTTGCGCAATGTCCCCGAGGTGTGGGACGTCCAGCGCCGGCTCCTCCTCTGGGACGGCGCTCTCGCATATCCTGCGGGCGACGACTATCCGCGCTACTGTTGGGGCCTGCTCTACCTGCTCCCGGTGCTTGTCTTCGTGCAGCATGAGCTTGATGATCCGGTGGCGCGTCGCGCCGAACTGAGGCTCGCCGATCTGCTCCGCCGCGAGCAGCAGGCTAACGGCGACGGCTCCATCAACGCGCTTCGGCTTGAGGCCTGGAGAAAGGCAATTGAGGAAGGGCCCGATCTGGCCGTCCCGACCCGTCCGGCCCCCTCAGTGTACTACCGCAGTCAGGTAGATCCGGCATACTATCAGGCACTCGCGTACCGGTGGCATCAGCGCCGCGAACCCGTGGAGCCTGTATCGGAGCGACAGATGGATCAGGAACTGACCGAGCCCTTCATCGAACCCGACTGCGGGCTCGTATTCCACCGCTCGCCCGAGAGGTTCGCCGGATGGAGCTGGAACGCCCATCGCTGCGGCGCACAGGGCGTCGTGCTCCCGCGCGAGGGCGATCACCTCGCTGAGTGGGAGGGCAATCTGATCTCGCGCTTCACGGTAAGAGGGGCCCCCTGCAATCGCCGGGTGCTGGAGCACCGAGAGAGCGTCTTTGACGGCGGATGCGCCGCCTCCGGCAGAATCGCCGCCTGTGATGGCGCTATAGAGCATCAGGTGGGCTTCGCCGCACTTCCAGACGGCCGCACAACGGTCTATCTCAGCCGGGCGCGCACGGTTCGACCCGTGGAGATGCTGTTGAACGAGGGAATGTGCCTCAACATCGCCAACGACATCTTCAACGATAACGCCCGTGAACTGTCCTGCGAGGAAGCCCACTATGAACTACCGGGCCCCGGCTGTCCCCGTGAGGAGATGATCATCAACAGCCACTGGATCAACGTCGATGACATGCTCGGAGTAGTCGCGCTCGATGGTCAGGAGCGATTCACTCTGCTGATCGACGGGGAGAGACGCGCAGCCGGACACAGCCTCTGCTACCATGAGCTACTGCATCCTTCCATCAAACGCACAAGGAAACTGTACACTGAGGCGTTGATCGAAGACTCGGCATTGGCTCTGCTGACCGCAATCGACTCTGAGGAGACCGCGTGCTGGTCGGGCCGGCACATAGGACCGTCCCTGAACACCGGACAGGCTCGCGTGCTCACGATCCGCGGCGCAAACGATACCTGGTTTCTGGTGGCGATTGGCTACGATAGCGAGGAGCAGGAACTGCACATGCCCCTGACGATGCAGGCTGGGGGCACGGAGTTGCTGGTGGGCGAGCCGGAGCAGTTCCGTCTGGTGGGCGACGGCGTGGTGTTGAGCCTGTCACCGTCTGAGTTGCTGGTTGCTGCACTTGCGATGAACGACTGAGCGTGATCTCCTCCACGAAGACAAGTGGGTTGACTCACGCCAGCCGATGATATGAGGCCGGGCGGGCGCATCCCCGCCCGGCCGCTACCCCGCAACGGCTGACCGCCCGCGCAGGAACCATCTGTGCGACGCCGCCTCTACTGCGGATGGCCGACGGGTATCAGGTAGAGTGGCTCTTCATCTCCGGGAAGCTCCAGAACCGCACTGACCGTGGCATCATCAAAGGCGCCGACCGGGACAGATCCGAGCCCCAGCGCCACCGCCTGCAGGTGCACGTTCTGCCCCAGATGCCCGACCTCCATGTGTACGTATCGCTCGGCCCGATCGCCGTACCTGCCCGCAGTCCGCGCGTACACGGCCGCCACCGCAATCGTGAGCGGGGCATTCCGCACCCAGTCCTGACCGAGCGCCGCATCAGCCAGCGCCGGGCGACGGTCTTCATCGATTACTACCTCGAGCGCGTGCTCGTCGGGCAAATAGTGAGCTACCCCTTCGGCGGTGACGAGGTAGATCTCGAGCGGATAGGTCGCGCCCGCGGACGGAGTAGCCCGCAATCCGCGCCCCTCGTCGGTAATCCCCTGCGCGGCCCATGCAAGCTGCCCGATCTGTTCGAGTGTTAGAGCCTCGTCGGTGTAGTTTCGGATGGAGCGGCGCTCCTCAATCGATGCCTCCACGGCCACCTCCCCGTCGGTCTCAGGAGCCGGAAGCTCGATGCGGTCGATTGCGTCTCTCTCAGGTGCTGGCTGCTGTGGACAGGCCATCGTGATCACTCCAAGCGTTAGAAGTGTGGCAGGCAACAGTTTCCAGATATTCATGACCAACCTCCTTCAGGTGTCCTTGTCCGCAAATAGTACTTCGCGGAAGACCCATAAGCCCCTTCCGGGTGCCGCTCAATTCAGGACACGAGTGAAAGCACCGGATACGCATGTGGCCTGAGGCAAGCTGTCGTGGAGCAGGCGGACGTGCCTGGGCGCAACGCCCGAACCTCGATGCTTACTGCCGCGTCCGCAGATTTGCCGCGAATTCGACGCCTGTGCTATAATCCTCCACCGACACGCGAGCGAGACCACCGATGCTTCTGCAACGGGAGATGGCCGTGTACGAGCTTACCATCGAACGCGATTTCTCCGCGGCGCACACGATGCGGGGTCATCCGGGCGAATGTGCCCGACTCCACGGACATAACTACCGCGTTCTGCTTACCGTCGAGGGAGAGCAGCTAAACGACGGAGGCATGTTGATGGATTTCGCAGAACTCAAGCGGATACTCGATGATCTCCTCGCGGGGCTCGATCATCACCACCTCAACGAGGTCCCGCCCTTCGACGAGATCAACCCCAGCAGTGAGAATCTCGCGCGTTATCTGTTCGAGTGCGTGGCGGAGCGGCTACCGGAGGGTGTGGGCGTCTCGGCGATCAGGATCTTCGAGTCGGCCACGAGTTCTGTCACCTATCGCGGCCCGGCTGCCGGGCGTGGTGCATAGCGAATGGCGAGCGTCCTGCTGCTCTCAGGTGGACTGGACTCTACTGTCGCGGCGTGGGCCTCGCGAGAAGATGCCCCGCCCCGGCTCGCGCTGACGTTCGACTACGGCCAGCGTGCGGCTCCGCGTGAGATTGAGGCCGCACTTGCGATAGCCGCGGAACTGAACGTGGACCATCGGCTCGTCAAGCTCCCGTGGATGCGCCGGCTCACCCCCGGCCACCTCACGAACGCCTCCTCCGATCTCTCCGCCACAGACGACGATTCCGTCTGGGTCCCCGCACGCAACGCGGTCTTCGTCAGCATCGCGGCAGCCCATGCTGAGGCTCTCGACTGTGACACGATTGTCTGCGGCTTCAACGCTGAGGAGGCCGCCACCTTCCCGGACAACTCGCCGGAGTTCGTGCGGCGCATCGATGCGGTGCTCGAGCTTGCCACCCGGAACGCCCCGCGGCTGGTCTCTCCCACCCTTGACCTGACGAAGCCCGAGATCGTGAAGCTGGGGCTGCAACTGAAAGCACCGTTGCATCTCGTATGGAGCTGTTACGGCTCCGGTCCGGAGCACTGCTGGAGCTGCCCCTCGTGCCGAAGACTCCGCGAAGCATTGCAGAAGGCCGATCAGCCGGGACTCCGACCGGGACTAAAGCAGGCCGACAATGGTTCGAACGGATGAGGAGGAGCCCATGCCTAAACTGCGTTTCTTTGATGGCTGTGCGATGATCGGCTGGCGGGCGAATCGCCATCCGGAGACTATCTGGAGCCCCTGCGAGTTCGAGCGCGATCACCTCTACTACGGCATCGGAGCGGCGCTCGTGTACCACGCCTCCGCTCTGGAGTATCATCAGGACTACGGAAACCGCAGGCTCCTGGAGGAGATCGACGGCCATCCGGGGCTGGTTCCACAGTGGATCGTCATGCCCCATCACACCCAGGAGATGGCTCCTCCGAATGAGCTTGTCGCCGAGATGCTCGAACGCGGCGTCCGCTCCGCGCGCATCGCCCCGAAGATGCATGGCTTTCCCCTTACCGACGCGGTGAGCGGCCCGCTCTTCGAGGCGCTGCAGGAGCGACGCATCCCTGTCTTCGCCGATCTTACGGAACTCGGCATCGAACAGGCCGCCGATCTGTGTGAACGCTATCCGGAGCTTCCACTGGTGCTGTGTGGCATCGCGTGGGGCTCCGACCGGCAACTTGAGCCCGCACTGGAGCGAGCGCCGAATCTGCATGTTGAGACACATTCATTCCAGGGGCATCGCGCCTATGAGCGCTTTGTGCGCGACTTCGGTCCCGACCGCCTGATCTTCGGTACCGGGCTGCCGCACTGCAGCCCGGGGGCGGCGATGATGATGTCTCTCTACGAGCAGATAGATGACGAGGATCGACAGAAGGTCGCGGGCGGCAACCTGTTGCGCCTGCTCCTCTCGGTTGAGACCGACCGACCCGCGCCGATCGAGGAGATTCCCCGGGTAGAGCCGCCTGAGGGCGATGATCCGATAGTCGCCAGGATTCGCCGGGGAGAGCCTCTCGAGGACGAGTACATCTTCGACGCTCACGGACATCTCGGACACGAGGGATCGAAGGGTATCTCCCGGTGTCGGCTTCCCTGGATCGACGGCGACGGTCTCGTCGGCACCATGGATCGGCTGGGGATCGACCGCTGCATCGCCAGTACCTGGAGTGGAATCACCCACGGCGACCCGGCGAGCAATGACATCATGCTCGCAGCGGTCCGGCGACATCCCGATCGGCTGCTCGCCTACGGAACGATCAACCCGCGTTATCCGTCACAGGCAGCCGAGGAGATGCGCCGGGTCTTCCGCAGCGGGAAGGTGGTCGGGTACAAGCCCTACCCGCCCCGCCAGCAGGTGCCGCTGCCTGATGCACGGCATCGCCCGATGCTCGAATGGGCCGACCGCAATAGGGCGCCCGTGCTCTGTCACGGCGGCCTCTCGGCCGCGGGGGCGGTGACGCCGGATCATCTCGCCACAGTGGCGCCGCTGTATCCCAACGCCAGGTTTCTGCTCGGACACGCGGGAAGCTCGTGGGCGCTGGCTGAAGCACTGGTTCCAGTTGCGCGACGCTGGGGTAACATATATGCTGAGATCACCTACACCTCGATCACCTACGGTCTCGTGGAGTATCTCGTGCGCGAGATCGGACGTGAGCGCGTGCTGTTCGGCAGCGACTGCGTGATGCGCGACGCCGCTCCGCAGCTCGGATGGGCCGCGTGGGCACGCATCCCACTCGAGGATAAACGCATGGTTCTCGGGGGGAACATCGCCGGGATACTCCGGATGCCGCCCCACAGATGAGGGGATCCCGCAGCAGGGCGGAGCACAGACCGGGGGATAGTTAACAACTACCGACGCGGAAGCGAGTTGGGGGCACATGTCCAGGCTGATACTTGCAATCGAAGACGAAGAACCGGTCCAGGAAGCGATCGTCGCAGCCCTTGAGGCCAGTGGTTTCACGGTGATTACGGCAAGCAGCGGCGAGGAGGGACTCGAACACCTGTTGGCGGAGAGCCCCGATCTCGTGGTGCTCGATCTGATGCTTCCCAACATCAACGGGATGGAGGTATGTGCGCTCATCCGAGAGCGATCGGAAGTGCCGATCGTAATGTTGACCGGCCTCGATGCCGAAGACGATCGCGTCGAGGGGCTGACGCGTGGCGCGGATGATTACATCACAAAGCCCTTCCGTGCCCGTGAGTTGGTGGCCCGAGTCCAGGCCGTGCTGCGACGCAGTCAGCGCTGGTCGAGTGATGACCGGGAGAGCATCAAGGTCGGCGACATCGAGGTGCGGCCTGCTGAACGCGAGGTGCTCCTTAGCGGCGAACGCGTCAAGCTCACGCCCAAGGAGTTCAACCTGCTGGAGTACCTCGCGCGCAACGCGGGTAGAGTCGTCACTCGCGAGCGCATCCTCGATCGTGTCTGGGAAGAGGATGAGTACATCGATCCGCGCACGCTCGACGTGCACATCAGATGGCTACGGGAGAAACTCGAGGCTGAACCCAGCGATCCCAAAAGGCTTCTGACCGTACGCGGCGAGGGTTATCGGCTGGTCGATGAGTGAAGACGGAGCCGCAGCATCAGTACAGCCCGATCCTCGGCAGAAACGAGTGGCAGGGATGTCCGAGAGAGTACTCATCGTCGAAGACGAACGCAGCGTGGCTGAAGCCATCGCGTATACGCTCGAACAGGAGGGTTTCGATACCTCCTAGCCGCCGACGGGCGTGAGGCGCTAAATCTGTTTGACGCGGAACCGCCCTCACTGGTGATCCTCGATCTGATGCTGCCGGGCCTCAGCGGATGGCAAGTCTTTGACGCATTCCGCCGCCGGGTGGAAGTTCCGATCATAATGCTTACAGCGCGTGCCGAGGAAGCCGATCGCGTCGCAGGACTCGAGATGGGCGCGGACGATTATGTTTCCAAACCGTTCAGCATGCGGGAACTCATCGCCCGCGTGCGTGCCGTGCTACGGCGGTCGGCCCGGTCCGATGAAGAGGAACTGCAGTGCCTGAATGCGGGACGAATCACCGTAGATCTTGGAAGACATGAGGTGATGATCGACGGTGCGGACGTCGATCTTACGCCGAAGGAGTTCGATCTGCTCGCCTATCTCATGCAGAACGTCGACAGGGTGCGCACCCGCGAGGAGATCATAGACAGGGTCTGGGACGAGGAGGAGTTCCTCGACCGGCGTACGGTAGATGTCCACGTCCGCTGGCTGCGCCAGAAGATCGAGGCCGATCCCGGCAACCCGCGCCACCTGATCACCGTCCGCGGCGTCGGTTACAAGTTCGTGGAGTGACGGCATGAGTTCGCTTCGCATCCGGGCATTCGTGGCATTCACCTCGATACTACTCGCGTTACTCATCGTGATCCTCTCCGCATTCTACGGAACGACGGTCGGGCTTTCCGCTCTGACTGCAGCGATTATATCGGTCGCAGGCTTCGCCGTCGCCTTGATCGCATCATGGATCGTAACGGGTTGGCTCCTAAGAGCCGCAGAGCGTAGCCTGCAAAGTGCCAGAGGCGCTGTGGATGATGTCCGACAACAGCTGAGCAGAGAGCAAGCGCAGGCCCTACATTACGAGACGATCCTGCAGCAGATGACCGATGCGGTCGTGGTCATCGATGCGAGAGGACACGTGCGGTTCATCAACCGTGCATTCTCGCACCTGTTTGACATCGATCCGAACAGCGTACGCGGCGAATCACTCGAAGGGACAACCCTGAACTACCAGGTCAGCATGTTGACTGCCCGCGCGCTGCACCAGAGCGCCCTCCAGCGAGACCGCGTGGAGTTGTCACATCCACGCGAGCGCGTGCTCGAGGGCGTCTCGACGCCGCTGAAAGGCGACGACGGCGAGGTAACCGGTGCGATGACACTGCTTCACGACATTACCAGGCTCGAACAGTTGGACCGTGTCCGTCGTGATTTTGTTGCCAACGCCAGCCACGAACTGCGAACTCCCGCCGCAGGCATCAAGGCCCTCGCTGAGGCGCTGCAGGCTGGTGCTATCGATGAACCCGAGCGTGGCCGCAGCTTCTGCAAGCAGTTGGTCGATGCCGCCGACAGGCTCACCGAAATACTCGATGATATGCTCACTCTGACGCGGGTTGAACGCGGCGAAGAACTGCTCGAACCGCAGGTCTTGAGTGCACGTGCCGCCATTGATGACGCTCTCGCCCACGTGCGCGCGGCTGCAAACTCGCGAGAGATCAATCTGAAACGCGCGGTGCCTGAGGAAGACCAACTGTTCGCTGACCCGGACGCCCTGAAGACTCTGCTGGTAAACCTGCTCGATAATGCGATCAAATACACACCAGACGGCGGCACTGTTACGGCGACAGGCCGGCGGGTGGATGACGGCTATCGAGTCCAGATTGCCGACACCGGGATCGGTATCCCCTCTGAACATCAGGAGCGCATCTTCGAGCGCTTCTACCGCGTGGATCGCGCCCGCGATCGTGCCACCGGCAGCACCGGTCTGGGACTCGCCATCGTCAAACACATAGCCGAGGCCCACGGGGGCGAAGTAAGCGTTTCCAGTCGCTCAGGCGAGGGCTCCATATTCACCCTGACTCTGCCGGGTTCCTGAAGTCACCCGGGGACGGTCCGGGATTGAAGCAGGCCCGCTGCAACCTTCGGCGAATATCACAGATACCTCAGTGGCCGCCGAATGGGTATCGAGCGCACCGACCTTACTGAACGGAGATGACACGGATGAAACTCGACCGCACCGTCTTCACCTTCCTTACTGTCACCTGCATGCTCACGCTCGTTGCTTTGACCGGATGTCCACCACCGGAACCGGAGGTCGTGGAAGACGTAGTGGACCTCGATCCACCGGAACTGGAGGACATAGAGATCGGCGTTATAGATCTCATCGGCTCTACCACCATCCAGCCAATCGCCGAGGCATGGGCAGTCGCCTACCACGAGGCACATCCCGGTGGTGAGATCAACGTCGCAGGCGGCGGCTCAAGCAGCGGAATCACCGCCCTGATACATCGGGCTACCGGCATCGCCATGGCCTCCCGCGAGATGAGCGAGGAAGAGATTGAGCAGGCGCGTGAGAACGAGGTCGAGCCGGTCGGACATGTCATGGCTCACGACGGTATAGTGCCTGTCGTGCATCCCGAGAATCCGGCAACGAGCCTCACTTTCGCGCAACTGAGCGACATCTTTACCGGCGAGGTCAACTCCTGGTCGGACATCGATGTCCACGGCATTCCCGGCGACGGCATGATCGTCGTTGTCCGTGACGAGACCTCCGCAACTCACGAGACATGGAAACAGGTCGTGCTGGGCATGGATCCGGGGGAAGAGCGCGACTACGTCCCATCCGAGGAGCAGGCCGCATCTAATCTCGACGTCCGGCGCATAGTCGCCGATAATCCGAGCGCCATAGGGTACGTCGGCCTTGGTTTCGTTGATGATACGGTTCGCGCGGTTCCCGTCGTCCCGGGTGCAGGAAGCGACCCGGTGGAGGCAACGCCTGAGACCGTGCGCGATAACTCCTACCCGATCTCCCGCGACCTCTACATGTACACCGATACCGAGCCCGAGTCGGTGATCGAAGCGTTCCTCGAATGGGGCCGCGGGAGCGAGGGGCAGGCTCTGGTCGCCGAGCAGGGCTTCGTCCCGCTCGACTGAGTGAGACGATCCGTAAACTGCACAAACCGGCGGCGCGGCCAATATCATGGTCGCGCCGCCTTGGTGTACCTGCGCCGCTCGCCCGAGAGAGCATGCTTAATCTGATCTTAATCTGCCCTTAATCCAGTCTATGTATCATCGAAGCACCACAATTTCTTGCCGCTGCGATGACTTCAACGAGCGTCGTCGGTGCGCCTGGGTTCAGCCGACATACGCTGGGCGTTGCCTTCGAAGCGATGGCGCATAATCGCATTACGCTGGAGATTGACGCTGTGTTTGTCGCAACTGGCGATGAGACCGTGGAGGCTCAGTGGCAGGTGACTCACTGACACGCCCGGTAGCCCGATCGAGCGGCGGGCCTATGGTCACAATAGGGACTAAGCCGAAAAAGAGTTTCGAAAGGAGTTGCGAACGATGAAGAAGCATCCATTGACAATTGGCCTGCTTGCTGTGACCTGCATGGTCGCAGCGGTCGCGCTGGCGGGCTGCCCCCCGCAGGAACAGCAGGCTGTGAACGACTTCAGCATTGACCACGAACCGATGCCGACTGACGCGGATGACGGGACGATCGAGATCATCGGTTCCACGACCCTGCTGCCGATATCGACCGTCTGGGCCGAGACCTATCATGCGGCCAATCCTCACGTCCAGTTGAACGTGTCCGGTGGAGGGTCAGGCAACGGCATCAAGGCCGTAATAGATAATACCACCGACATCGGGCAGTCGTCGCGTCCAATTACGAGCAACGAGATCGATCTTGCGAGGGCAAACAACGTTGAGGCGATAGAGCACATCGTCGGGCATGATGGCATCGCCCCCATCGTGCACCCGGACAATCCCGTCGTCAGCCTGTCGGTCGAGCAGCTTTCCGACATCTACGCGGGAGAGGTCACCCTATGGTCAGAGGTCGGTGTCCCGGGCATGAGCAACGACCGCATCGTTGTGTTCGCCCGCGACTCTGCTTCCGGCACCTATGAGAGCTGGAAGGAACTTATCATCCAGATGGATGGCACCGACAAGGACCGGGATTACTCGCCGGCCTCCCTGAAGAAGGGCTCCAATCGGGATGTTCGCCAGTCCGTCGCCGACACCCCCAGCGGTATCGGATATATCGGCTTGGGCTACATCGATGACTCCATCAGCACAGTCGCTGTGTCGCCGGCAGGCGGCCGTGATCCGGTTGAGGCAACGGTTGAGAACGTTCGGAACGGCTCATTCCCGGCTTCCCGCGCCATGTACTATTACACCAACGGAGAGCCGACCGGCATAGTGGCCGGCTTCATCGAGTGGGCCCTCGGCTCCGAAGGACAGGCCCTGGTCGCAGAGCAGGGATTCGTTCCGCTGCAGTAACCCCACTTGCGGCGCGCTCCGATCCGGCGCCCCCCGTTCAGGGCGCCGGATCGGACGAAACAGCCACCAGATCACCTGACGCATGGGAGTCAAGATGCTCAGCAAGCGCATAACACGTGTTTCCGAGTGGATCATCGAACGGTTCATCCAGATCGCCGGAATTCTCGGAATCGTCCTGGTCCTGGTCATATTCTTCTTCCTGCTGCGAAACGCTCTACCCATGTTTCACGAGCGGACCATCGCAGAGGTTCTGACGGGCACGCGCTGGTCCCCGACTCATGGCGAGGGTCACTTTGGGATGGCCCCGCTGATCCTCGGTTCACTCTACGTCACCGCCGGAGCCCTCGCGCTGTCGATTCCGCTGGGGCTGGCCACCGCCATCTTCATCGCTGAGATAGCTCCTCGCCGGGTCCGCGAGATCCTCAAGCCGATGGTTGAGATGCTGGCCGCGATCCCCTCGGTTGTCTTCGGCTTCATCGGCATGACTATCGTCGGGCCATGGATCGCGGCAAACTTCGACGCAATCCAGGTCGGGCAGTTTGCAGCCCTCGGCTCTCTCATGCTGTGTTTCATGGCCCTGCCCACTATAGTCTCGATCTGCGAGGATGCATTTCACAACGTGCCTCGGGAGATATTCAACAGTTCACTGGCTCTCGGCGCGACGCGCTGGCAGACGATCAGGGGCGCTGTGATCCCCGCCGCGCGCTCCGGTGTTATTGCCGCCTTCCTGCTCGGCCTGGGTCGGGCCATCGGTGAGACCATGACCGTGCTGATGGTCACCGGAAACGCGCAGGTAATGCCTGAGGGGCTGGAAGGCTTCATCCGGCCTGTACGCACCATGACCGCGACGATCGCTGCAGAGATGGGCGAGACGCCCCATGGCAGTTTGCACTTCCATTCACTCTTCACCATCGGTCTCATACTCTTCGTGATAACCTTTTCGGTGAACACCATCGCCGATATCATCATCCGCCGAAGCGAGAAGGACATCGCATGAATGTCAGGAGGCCGCACCTGATAGACCCGAGGATCAGCCAGAGAGTAGCCTTCACCGGATTCTGGCTCGTAGCTCTGTTCGTGACCCTCCCGCTCGTGGGCATCGTGCTTTACATGCTCTATCGGGGCGGTTCGGTGATCAACTGGCAGTTGCTTACTTCGATGGACGGGCTCTACCCCGCGATCGTGGGCACGACCTACCTGGTCTCGCTCACCGCGCTGATTGCAGCTCCAGTGGGCATTGGAGCGGCGATCTACCTTTCGGAGTATGCGGGACGCGGTAAGCTGGTGCGGATGATCCGCCTCGCGATCATCAACCTCGCAGGCGTACCGTCGGTAGTCTACGGCCTATTCGGTCTCGCGCTTTTCGTGATCATACTTGACTGGGGGCGCTGTCTGATGTCGGGAGCCGCCACCCTCGCGCTACTGGTGCTGCCGCTGATAATCGCGGCGTCGGAGGAAGCACTGCGTCAGGTACCACGGGGGCTACGCGAGGGATCACTGGCTCTGGGCGCGAGCAAATGGCAGACGATCCGGCGCGTGGTGTTGCCCAATGCCCTGGCGGGAATGATTACGGGAATGATACTCTCAGTCGCCCGCGCCGCCGGAGAAACAGCTCCCATCCTGTTTACCGCCGCCTTTTACTCCCTGAGCAACCCATTCCCGAGGACGGTCTTCGATCCGATCATCGCGATGCCGTTCCAGCTCTACGTGACCGCGACGGAGGAGCCGCACGTCGATCCCGCATTCACCTGGGCCATGGCCTTCGTGCTGGTTGCTCTGGTCCTCGGCTTGAACCTGGTCGCCACCTTCATACGCTCTCGCCTGCGCCGCCGACGGTGGTAGAATAGCAATACTGGTTGGAAGTCAAGAATGTATCCGGCCGGCAGCGGCGAAATAGTCACCGGCCCGGTAGAATCTCAGTCTGAGGTGTACCATGCAGCCGAAGCTTACGAACAGTGATTGTCATGACGCCCGGGAAGACACAGAGTACGCGGAGCAACCGAAAGAGGACTTCCTGCGCCGCTCATCCGCTGATGCCGGGACACGTGTCGCCAGGGGTGACGTCAGCCATGATGTGAAGATCCAGACCAACGACCTCGACATCTACTATGATAGCTGCCACGCGATAAAGGAAGTCTCCGCTGAGATTCGCGAGCACGAGATCACCGCCCTCATCGGCCCTTCAGGCTGCGGCAAATCAACCTTCCTGCGCGCGCTCAATCGCATGAACGATGAGATCCCCGAGGCGCGCACAACCGGCCAGGTGCTCCTTGAAGGTGAGGACATATACCGTGAGGGTACCGATCTTGTTGCCCTGCGTCGGCGCGTAGGCCAGGTCTTCCAGCAGCCGAATCCGTTCCCGATGTCTGTGTACAGGAACGTGATCTACGGCCCGCGGTTACAGCGCCGGGTTGCACGTCAGGAGGCCGATGAGATAGTCGAGCGCAGCCTGCGTGGCGCCGCCCTCTGGGATGAAGTGAAGGATCAGTTGCACAAGTCGGCGATGGACCTCTCCGGCGGGCAGCAGCAGCGCCTCTGCATCGCCCGCTGCCTTGCGGTGGAATCGGAGGTCCTGCTCATGGACGAGCCCTGCTCGGCACTCGATCCGACCGCCACCTTCCGCATCGAGGAGCTTATGCTCGAACTGAAGCAGAAGATGGCCATCGTTATCGTCACACACAACATGTATCAGGCCTCGCGCGTCTCAGACCGCACGGGATTCTTTCTGTTAGGTGAGTTGGTGGAGTTCGGCAGAACCACCCAGATCTTCGAGGACCCCCATGACGACCGCACTGACGCTTACGTTCGAGGCCGTTTCGGCTGATAGGCCCGCTGCGAAAGCCGTTGCGCGGAGGAAGGCTCAATCATGCGCAGACTACGTGAGAACTTCGAGGAACAGATCGAACAGATACAGGTCGACGTCACGAGGCTGGCCAGCTTCGTCACCGAAATGCTCGCTAACGCCATGCGGGCATTGGGAGAGCAGAACACAGCCCTCGCCGACCGGGTGATCATTGATGACGATGTCGCCGACGAACTCGATCTGCACATAGAGCAACAGTGCATGAGACTGCTGGCCCTGCAGCAGCCGATGGCGAAGGACCTCCGCGTAATCGGAACCGCCCTGAAGGTTATCGCCGATCTTGAGCGTGTCGGCGACTACTCAGTTGATATCGCCAAGAGTGCGAAGATCCTCGCGGACGAGCCCTACTTCAAAGCCCTTATCGACATCCCACGCATGGGTGAGATCACCATCAGTATGACCCGCATGGCAGCGAGAGCCTTTGTCCAGCAGGACCTGGACCTGGTACGGGAGGTCATCGAGCAGGATGATGAGGTGGATAGGCTTTGGTCGCATCTGCTCGATGAAGTGGTCGATTATATGCGTGACGATCCGAACGTTGTGCTGCAGGGAACTCATCTGCTGCTCGTCGCGCGTTACCTCGAACGCTGTGCTGACCATGTGGTGAACGTCGCCGAACGGGTCGCTTACATGGAGACCGGTCGCTTCGAGGACCTCGCCTCCTCCCACCAGAGCAAGACGGCGCCTGAGACGGAGGGCGGCACCGTCCCGCCCGAGGGCGCGGGACCGGCTTAGTCCTCCGCGGCGAAGAGTTCCTCGTCACTCATCGAGAGCACATGCAGCGATGCGGCCTCATCGCCGATCTCGTCGAGCCAGCGGGTAAACTCCGAAGCAAGCTCCGGCCGAGGCCTGACAGTGATAGTCGCGCCACTTTCGTCGATCGTCAGTGTCAGCGACACCTCGTCATCGGTGACAAGTTCAATATTCCGCTTCCCGAGCGTACATCCGGTGGAGAACTGAACTCCATCCGCGAAACAAGAGGGTGGGGGCTGCGCCGGACTGTGCACAGTGGCGTGGATGCCGAAGTGCGTCGGAGCGCCAAGCTCGCGGATTGCGCGCAGACCCGCGCGATAGCCGAGCATCGCCCATGGACCGAGGTGCCCGTGAAAGTCGCGCATGCGATCGAGAAGCTCTGCTTCGGGAATCAACTGCCTCCCTCCCCTGCAACAAGAATGCGCCGACAGCTCTCACACCTGACGACGCCATTCCCCTCCTCTACCCGCGCGCGAAGCGAACTGGGGACCGCGACGTTACACACCGCACAGGTCGTACCGCGCAGCACCGCCACCGCAATGCCACCATGCCTCTCACGAAGCTGCTCGTACGATTTCACCAGCGAACCCGGCAACTCAGCAGCGATCTCCGCGCGTGCCGCCTCGAGTTCCGCGATTTCGTCGGTCGTCGTAGCGGTTGTCTCCTCGTAGTTACTGACAACCGCCTCGTGCTCGCTCTGTAACCTTTCGACCTTCTGAGACTGCTCCGCTACCCGCCCCTCGAGATCGTCGATCTCCTCCAGCAGTTCGAGGATCATATCCTCGTGCCGCTCTGCGTTGCGTCCCAGTTCCTGAATCTTCTTCTCCAGCGCCGCAAGCTCCTTCGGGTCGGAGACCATCCCACCATAGGCGCGGTCGGTTTTCTCCTGCTTCTCATCCTCGATGCCCTCGAGATCGAGTTCCAGCTTGCGCTGTCTCGATCTCATCTGATGTAACTCCTCCTCAAGCTCCTCGAGCTTCTCGCGCGCCGTCTCCAGTGTCTCCAGCAAATCAGTGCCGTCATCGACCTCCGCGAGTAGCGTTCTGCGCTCGTCGATCGCGCTGTCTATCTCCTGAAGCTCATGAAGTCGTGTGAGATCCTCAATCGTCAACATTATCACTCCGAACTGTCGGATGTCCCGGAATCGACTCTTGCACCCCAGGCGGAATCATCAAGCGAAGGGGTCCGTAACCACTCCTGAGACTTCAACCTCAACGGCATTGCCGAACACCCCGATCAGATGCTCGGCGAGCCTGTCGAGCACCGGGCGCTCGGTCGCATAATGCGTCGCATCGATAACCGTCAGCCCAACCGCGACCGCGTCGAGCGCATCGTGATGCTTCAGGTCTCCACAGATCAGAGCATCAGCCCCTGCGGCGTTCGCCGCGCCCACGGCGTCGCCCCCGGCCCCCGGCATGAGCGCAAGCCTCCGAACAATCCGCTCGCTCTCTCCGACCACGGTGAGTCGCGCGGGGCTCAGTCGCTCCTCAACTCGCACTATTAGCTCTGCGAGTGGAATGCCCTCCTCCATCTGCCCCACGCAGCCCAGGCCAGTCTCTTCCTCGACCAGCAGAGGGCCCTCGCACTCGATGCCCAGCAGATCGGCCAGCACCGCCGCGGTCCCGATCCGCGGAGCCGCGTCGAGATTCGTATGCGCCACAAACACCCCGATCTCCTGCCTCAGCAGATCGCGAATCAACGCTCCCGGTGGTCGATCGGTGCGCACCGAGTCCAGCGGCCGGAAGATCAGCGGATGGTGGGCTATGATCAGGTTCGCCCCCATCTCCCCCGCCTCGGCGACCACCGCTTCCGTGACCTCCAGGCACATCAACACTCTGCTGACGGGAGCCTCAGGCGCCCCCACCTGCAGTCCGATGTTGTCCCACTCCTGCGCGAGGCCTGGAGCGGCGACGACCTCAATCTCCCTGATCACTTCACTAACGGTAACACTCATGACGGCCCAGATAACTCCTTAGCACTCTTATGGGGCGAGTGCTAACCGCGCTCGAGGTCCTTGACTTCGCCCCGTGAAAGCGTTATACTAAGTGCTGTAAAGACAGCATTTCAGGGAGGCTTCCCCCCAATGCCCACCTATGATTATAAGTGCGAGAAGTGTGCTTCGATCTTCGAGATCAGGCATGGTTTCGACGAAGATCCTGAAGATTCCTGTCATGCCAATGATTGCGACGGCGTTCTGCGCAGGGTCTTCAGCCCGCCCACCATTATCTTCAAAGGTAGTGGCTGGCACGTCACCGATTACGGACGCGGCAACGGCGACAGAGTTAGTTCCTCGCCGCCGGAGAAGGCTGAGGAGAAGGTCGAGAAGACCGAAGCCGCCGACTGATTTTTCGGGATCCCCCCAGTCCCTTCCGGCTGCGGCAGAGGCCGCAGCCGGTTATCATGTACGCGCCTCTCATGGGCGCAGGATCACCTTTATCGCACCGGTCTCATGCTTCTCCGCGGCCACCTCAAACGCCCGCGGGGCGTCCGCGAGGTCAAACTCGTGTGTGATCATCGGCGCGACCCGAATCTCCCCGGAGGCGAGAAGCTCCACGCCGCGCGCGAAGTCCTCCGGAAGGTTGTTGCTCGAAGTGGTGACGGTACGCTCGCCGGCCATCAATCCGGGGTGCAGTTCGAGGCCCTCAGCCGCCCCGGCCATAAGCATCAGAGTGCCTCCCGGTGCCAGCAGGCTCAGCGCCGCCTTCTGTACGTCGATGAGGCCGGTGGTGTCAAAGACCGCATCACAGCCCCTGTCGCCACTCCAGTGACGAATCTCGCTCATGATCTCGGCCGCGCTGCCCCCCCGGCCGTCCAGCACCAGAGAGGCTCCCAGTTCGCGAGCGCATTCGAGCGCAGCATCGTAGAGATCAACCGCCGCAAAGGCCGCCGCTCCATCGACCGCCGCCGCCTGTGCCAGCAGCATTCCGACAGGTCCCGCTCCCAGTAGCGCCAGACGATCGCCGGGCCTGATGCCCGAACGCCGTACAGCATGGATCGCCACCCCGAGTCCGTCGAGAAAGGTCGCCTCGGCAAAGCTGATCGAAGATGGCAGTTCGTAAACGTTTTCCTTCCAGATGGGCATGAACTCAGCCATCCCGCCGGGATTGTACTCCCGGTCATCCCAGCCCGCTCCGTGACCGAGATGGGCGGTGTGTCTACACAGTTGACTCTCCCCCCGCTCACACTCTTTACATTCGCCGCAGGTACGAAAGGCGAGTAACGCCGCCGCCGTCTCACCGGTACCGGCATCTACCATCCCTGCCACCTCGTGGCCAAGCACCATGTTCGGCGGATTCGGCTTCTCATACCCCAGAGTATGCATCGCCCAGGGATTCTCCCCGGCGAGGTAGCGAAGGTCGCTCCCGCAGATCCCGCAGGCTCGCACCCGGCACATCAATTCGCCCTCGTCGGGCGGGAGCATCGGGATCGGCTCAACAACAAGATCGTTCGGACCCCTCAACACCGCAGCGAGCATCTGCCTCATTCTCTGCTCCTCTTCAGCTATGCGCGAAATGAATAAGGGGCCGAGAGACTCCTCGGCCCCTGTCTGACCCGGCGTACATCGGCCTCACTCCGCCGCATCAGGCTCTTCAACCACCGGCAGCAGTATCTGCACGATGCCCGGGATCAGGTCAGGGTATCTTTCGACCAGCGCGAGAGTGACTGTGAGCGACAGATCGGGATATCTCTTCGCGATCAGCCGCGCCACATCACCCAGCAGTGCGGGGTTCTTCACCAGCAACTCCCTGCTTACCTCCAGGATCAGAGTCGGGTGCTTCTCTCGCAGCAGCAGGAGCACGTCATTGAGCAACTCACGGTGCTGCTCCTCAACGAGCCGGGCGAACCGCCTGGTGACATCTCCCTCCCCGACCTCCTGCATCGCATCGAGCAGAGCGGGATACTCCTCCGCGATCAGTTCAGAGATATCCTTGCGTATCTGAGGGTAGCGCTCATTGATGGCCTTCTGAAGCAATCGCTGCATATCCGCGGAAAGCCGTGGATACCGAGTCGCGAGCAGCTTGCTTATCTCTTCCTCCAGTTCCGCGAAAACCCCCGGCTGATGCTCCTCCAGCAGTTTCAGAAGCTCCTCGGGCATCTCGGGATAGCGGTTGCGGATGAACCGCAGCATCCGCGATCGCTGATCCTCAGTCGCGGACGCAATGAGTCTGGAGAGAGTAAGTGCAGAGGCCGACTCTGCCGTCTCCACTACCGGCTCATCCGGCTCAGGCTGAGCTTCGGTCTCCTCAGCCACAGCAGGCAGCGGAAGCAGTATCATAACGACAATAAGCGCGGTTATCGGCCTTACTCTACGCATCAGGGCAGACCATTCTCCGTCTCGGATAGTACGCGGCGAATCGTCTCGGTGAACGACGCACCGAAGCTCCCGTTCTCAAAGTCCTCAGTCAGAAGTGGCCCAAACTCCGACGGCGGGCTATCTGTGATGACCGCCAGCAGCGTCGAAGGCGCTTCGACCATGGTCTCATTGATGTAATGATCCACCACCATACGCGCGACCACGCTGTTCGCGATCTCCATCTCAAGTGACGAGGGCCCGGACAGTGGTGCGGCATCCTCACCGGTGAGAGTCGTGCGCGGCACCTCCGCGATCATCATCTCGCTGGAATCCGCCAGTACAGGTTCTGTCTTCGGACGAGCCGCAGGGGCCTCGGACGATGCATGAGCCAACTCCGGCGGACTCGGGTCGGCGACCTCTGCCGGCTCCGCCGTCGGCTCCTCATCCACCACCTCCGGCACCGAAGCGGGGACGGACACATGAGGTGCCTCGACCCTCACATCTTCGCGGGCGGATGATTCGGTCGGAGGAGGCGTCGGGGCTGTCTCCGTCTCCTCAGGCACCGATGCTATCTCCGGCTCAGAGGGGACGTAAGCCTCTTCGTCTTCTTCCGGCGCAACCGCGACCTCCTCCGGCCGGTCGGGGTCGGCTACCGTTATTGCAGACTCCTCAGTCGCGGGGCTCACCGGAGCTACCTCATCGACGTGATGCATCCGTGGCAGATATACCGCAGCGAGCAGCACGGCCGCGGCAGCCACCGCCGCCAGCGCCGGTGCGCGCCAGCGGCTCCACAGGGTTAGCACGGCATCCTCCCGCTCCATCTCCCGCTCCGCGTCGGCCCTGATTGCTTCGAGCAGACCCACTGGTGCTTCCGGCTCCGGTGTGGAACGCAACACCTGCCGGGCTCCCTCGAGTCGTTCGGAGAGCCTGCGGCAGTCCGCGCAGACGCTCAAGTGCGCGTGACACGCATCCGCCTCCTCGGGGCTTAGCTCCCCGTCGAGGCTCGTGCTGATAAGCGTCTCGAACCTTCCACATTTTTCATTCATCGCTGTTCCCCGGCCTCTTCTTCCAACGCCGTGGTCGCCTCGCCATCAGCGTTCACAACTATCTTGCCCGCCTCATACTGCTCCCACTTCTCCGCAAACTGTTGCCGCGCCCGCGCCAGTCGGGACTTGAGCGTTCCGAGGGGGCACTCCAGCGTCTTCGCCGCCTCCTCGTAATCAAGCTGCTGCAGATCCACCAGCGTGATCGCCGCCCGGTGCTTGGGCGTCAATGACCCGATGATCGCCTGCACGGCCTCCTGCACCTCAGATCGCTCGGCCAGCACATGCGGGGCCTGAGTCTCATCCGGAACGACTCGCGACACCGTCCCGTCATCGGTTCTGATGTCCTCGTCAAGCGACGGACCTTCGATGTCGGCGAGCCGCTTGCGCCTGCGCAGTTCGTTTATGCACGCATTCACCGCGATCCGATACAGCCAGGTGCGGAAGCTCGCATCACCGTGAAACTGAAACTGGCGCAACGCCCGCAACGCCCGCAGGAATATCTCCTGACTCAGATCATCGGCCTGCTCCGAGCCGCACATCCGACACACGATACCATACACACTTGTGTGATATCGCTCGGCGAGTTCACCGAAAGCCTCGGCGCTGCCGCCCTGCGCGGCCTCGACGAGAAGCTCGTCATCCCTTTCGGCGCCTCGCTCGTCGGCGCTCCCGGCGCTCACCGGTAACCCCTCACTATCAACAAACGCTTGGCCGCTCATAAGGTTCCGTCACGCTGCCTTAACTCCATATCTCCCACGCCGGCCGCGTCGACAACTCCTAACACAGTGGCATCGAACGCACGACTGCGTAGATCTCCGCGGCGATCAGCTTCTGTCCCTCTATCGTTGGATGCACCCCGTCGTAGCGACTTATCAGATCCCCAAGACACCTCAGATCGTCCGCGTCATCGATCTCTCCGTCGAACTCCGCGCGCACCGCGTGCTCCATGAAGCTGCGCTGTAGATCGCACAGAACCAGGTCCTCCGCATCCCCCACCTCACGCACCACCTCATCATACTCCAGCAGCGCGTTGTTGCAGCCTCCCCACGGCTCGTAGAAGTCCACCTCCTGCGAGTACACATGGAACGCATCTACGATCGGCGTTGGCGTGCAGACGATGATCTCCGTGCACACGTCCCAAATCTTGTCGATCATCTCATGCAGATTCTCGCCGAACTCCTCAAGCCCCACCCGCTTCTCCGGCTCGTAGCGAACGTCGTTGCAGGCGAACTCCACGATTACCAGGTTCGGCTTATGTCCGAGCACATCCGACGCAATCCTCGCCAGACCTTCCTCCGTGTTCTCGCCCGGCACCCCCGAGTTAACCACATCCACCGCGGCACCGTCCAGCCTCAACCGCCGGTTCAGCCTCCGCTCGAGCACCGCCGGATAAGTGTCCCCCTCCGGTACGTAGGGATAGCCCCGCGTTATCGAGGTCCCATAGCACACAATCGTGGATCGCTTTGTGATCTCCGCATCATTCATCGCTTTCACCTGTCCTGTGCATGGCCGCTTCGATCGCGCTCTCTACGTCCTCGAGCACCATCGTGAGCCTGTCGAATCCCATCTTGTGCATCGCATCGCGTAACTCGCCCGGCGCCGTCACCGCGATCAACTCTCCATCTGCCATCTTCACCCGCCCCAGCACAGCCAGAATCTCGGCCGGCGCGCGCTCATCTACCTCCGCCGCCTCCCGCAGATCGACCACGATCCTGTGGGCGCCGTCATCCACGAGACCATGCAGCACATCGCGCAGCAGGTCGAGACCACATGGCCCCTGCTGCACCTCCCCACGAACTTCGACCACCACGACCTCCGGATGTTTCTCCAAACTGTATGTCGTTGTCTCCAAAAAGATGCCTCCCGTGCCGACCGCGAATATCCTCCTGCCATCGATCCCCGCGAAGCAGACCACGCCACTCGATCCTGCCGACACCTCTACGGCCTCGCCACACCACGCTCCTCGGCCCATGCAATCAGACCCTCCGCGCACTCGTCGGGCACGTCCACATCCCCTACCCTCACCGGGTAACTCCCTTTGGGGCCATGCGAATCAGTGCCGCCCGTCACCAGCAGGCCATGCTCGCGCGCGATGCCGATCACACGCCTGACATTCGAGGGTGAATGGTGGTTGTGATACGCTTCCAGCCCCTCGATCCCCGCTTCTATCAGCGCCTCGATCATGTGATCCGGCACTCCCAGCGCCGGGTGCGCCAGCACCGGACAGCCTTCCGCACCGAGCACTGCTTCCACCGCCTCGGCAGGCGTAAGCTTGTAACGTGGCACGAACGCGGGCCGGTCACGCCCAAGATACCGCGTGAATGCCTCCTTCATCCCCGTCACGTAGCCCCCTGCCATCAGCGCCTGCGCCACATGCGGCCGGCCCAGGGTTACCCCATCACTCTGCTGCGTCACGTCCTCGAGCGATATCTCAATCCCAAGCGTCCTGAGCTTGCCGACGATCTCCTCCGCGCGCACCTTCCGCGCTTCGCGAACGTACAGCAGCTTGTCGAGCAGTCTCTCGTTATCAAGCTCGATCCAGTACCCCAGGATATGGATGTCGATCTGTTTGAACTCGGTACTGATCTCCACCGCGGGAATGACCCGTATGTCGCTGCCGCGTGCCGCTTCGATCGCCGGCGGCACCCCTTGAACCGTGTCGTGGTCCGCAATCGCAATGGCGCTCAGCGACCGCTCGATAGCCTCGTCCACGATCTCACCGGGGGTCTGAGATCCATCCGAGTACGTCGAGTGTATATGCAGATCACAGGTCATGAAGGGATATCTTTCGTCACACCTCGCCGAGCCTTTCATGCTATTTCGCGCTCCAGCGCACCACTACCTTCATGGAGTCGACGCCGGGGTCGCGGGCTATTCCTCCCTCTACCCGGCAAAAGGTGGCTCTCGACTTCAAATGAGGGCCTTGCGGCTGTCAAACATGTCCGCCACACGAGCTAACCGGCAGGGGCCGCTATCGGCGCCCCTGCCCGGAGGCGAGGTCGTGGTCTGTTTCGATGCGGCGATGCGAACGCGGGCCGCAGAATGGCGCAGAGATGGGACCTGGCCTCTCGACATGCCCAGGGGCGGCGCGCCACGCAATCGTCAACCGTCAGGGCGAAGTATTGCGCTGATATGCACAAAGACTTAACGTGCATTCTCGTTTGCCCGCGCGTCCTGGTGTGGTAATATGGATATGGTGAAGTACCAAACGGCGTAACCGGGCGGTATGATCCATGCGCACCGTCACACAATTGCCCCCCCCCGACGCATTTGCGTGCTTCCTTCGGTCGTTGCAGCCGTCC
>PXBW01000363.1 GCA_003566775.1 candidate division WS1 bacterium | reverse complement strand
TATGCACCACCCTGCAGTCGTTCACCCTCAACTCGACGGCATACCCCTCGGTCCCCAGCGACTGTCGCGCGCGCCCGCCAGCAGGCCCGCCATGACATATATGAACGGCTGTGTCCAGTAGATGTAGGAGAGAGTTCGGGAATGCACCGCCGCCTCTGTCGCTTCCTCGCCGATCATGATGTTGAAGGCGATCAGAGAGACGATTATCGCCAGCATACCCACGATCGTCGCAACGAGCAGGTTGATCAGCGTCGGTTCCTGTTGAGATCGTTGAGATCCTGGTCCTGTTGCCATTCCTTTGCAACCCTCCGGGCATGACGTTGCGGTGTCGCGTGATGCTTCTCAGCGCAAGCGTTCAATTGTCTGAGATAGCGAAGTCCGAAAGCGTGGGTACACCGTGGATGCCGTGAGTGTCTGGTGTCCCGCGATCACCAGGTGCTCCACGCCCTCGCGGCGAGCGACACGCATTGCGTCAAGTAGTCGATCCCGCGGGTGCGGTGATCCCGAGATCCACAGAATCACCGGCTTCCGATGCCGCCGCGTCGCCGTCATGGCCATCGCGACGGTGTTGCGGACGGCCACCTCCATGTCTCGCGATTGACTCTGCCACGGCACATAGACCGAGAGTACATCAACTGCTGAACTCTCGCCTACCGGATGAAGCTGATCCGTGGCGATACCCGCCTGTCGCGCTCCGGTCGCGCAGGTCGGCATGACCACCGATTCGAGCCGCCGATCTACAGCGTGGATCGCGGCTGTGGCGGCAAGCAGGAACATCAAGAGACTGTTGCGCCGAAAGTGAGGGACGTCGCCTGTAACTTCATGCGGCATCTCGTGCTGATGCTGAGCGAAGAACAGCCGCTGACACCACTCGCAACGACAGGCCCACGCCCCTCGCCCGTGGTAGAAGCTCGGTTCATCCCACAGGAATCCGCGGCACTCCAGCAGCCACGCCAGGGTGCGCATCTTGGACGAGAACCACTCCAGAAACGCGGGATTGTTCGGACAGGCCTTCTTTACCCGCCGACCGCGGTTGTCAACCTGACAATTGTGCGCCTGCTCGCGCACATACAGGCTGTCGCTCGACGCATCCGGGGCCATCACGCATCCGTAACCGAGCGGCACCGCGTAAACGTCGAGCCCCGCCGCCACACAGGCGCGGGAGAAGTCCGCGGCTGCCTGTGCCTCCCATCGAATATCATCCTCGTAGCAGGCGAGGAACACCGAGGAGAACCCGTCCGCTGCAAGCTCCTGCGGCTCGAGGTCCTCGATCACAGATACACCGCCGCCGATGGACAGTCCAACCCTCACGGCCCCGGGGCCCCCTCGTAACTCTGCGCCACCAGATGCTTCTCTGCACCGGACGCGCCTTGCTCCGTGTGGCGGGGTTTCTGCACCATTCGGCGCATTGCTATCTACCTCGCGAACTCCGCGCCTTGCGCGCCGTCTATATCGCGGGACAGATCGCCGTGTCGGCACTCAATGCTGTAGAACGAGCTTCAACTGGCTCATCCGCCGCGCTTCTGTATCTGCTCCACCTTCTCATTCAATAGCTCGCCAAGCGGATCTCCGTCCTGCGCCGAGAGGCCCACATGCAGATGCTGGCGCCATCCCTCGGCGTACTCCACTGAGGACTCGCTCATCTCCGCGACGTCTCTCGCCATATCCTTCATTGCGTCGAGGTAGGCGTCCTTGCCCTGCGAGACGTCCAGCCAGTCCTTCTGCGACCGGTGCTCACGCAGCATGGCCTCCTTCACGTCCATCTTCTCGGTTACGTCCACCAGCAGCGAGGGCACGATCGGGTTGCGCAGCGGATCCACGTTGCCCAGGGGCTGTGCATGGTAGAGATAGACGTCCTGGAAGGTGCGCTCCGCGCGCGGGAGCGACTGCCAGTTACTCATTCCGCGGGTAAAACAGGCCGAGACCATCAGCCTGCTGGTAATCATATGATCCTCCATGTAATCCTGCGGCGACTGGGTGAGTACGATGTTCGGGCGTATCTGTCGCACCCGCGCGGTAACCCGCCGCAGAAGCTCCTCTTCGTAGAATATCTCGATGTCGTTGACGAGGCCGCGGTGGTACTCCGCGCCGATGAGCGCTGCGGCGTTGCGTGCCTCGCGCCCGCGAATACGTATGATCTCCTCGTGGGTATGCTGCGCGGTGCCACAGTTGCCGTTACCTACGTTCATGATGTGCAGCTCGTAGCCGGCGTCGCCGAGCATGGCCAGCGTCCCGGCCATCAGGAACTCCACGTCATCAGGATGCGCGCCGACTGCAAGGGCGATTTTCTTCTCGGACATGGCTATCTTCTCCAGGATCAGCTATGGGTGTGACGGCGTTGTATTCGCGCGCGGGAGATCGGTCTCCTCCTTCAGCCTGCCTCGGTTGGGGGGAGTCTCCCCCTCCAGCCGTCATCCAGGGACCGCAGTTTCCTTCCGTCTTACGGTGAGGATCGACCTCCGCACCGCATGTCAGAAATGCCTGGTACACCCCGGGCACCTGCGGGGGGATATGGCCCAGCCTGAGGGGAGGCCGGTCTGGCCCCTGCCGCCTCCAGCGCGCCGTTACGCCTCACCACTCGATTGCGACTTCCTGTCCGGTCTCCGCCGACTCCTCTGCAGCGAGGCAGGCCTTGACCGCGGCCATCGACTCCTCAGGGGTGATGATCGTCGGCTCAGTGTCCATCTGAATGCAGTCGGCGAAGTAGCGAAGCTCTGCAGGAAGCGCACCTGAGACTTTGCCGTGCATGGTGGGCCAGTAGGTTGTGTCCGGGTGCGTCCAGCCCTCACCGTCACATACTGCGAAGTTCGGCGTGGTCTGCTGTACGTGGATCGAGCCCTCACTGCCGATGATCTCCATCCGTTCATCGATCTGCATCGCGGTGTTATCGGGAAGGCACCAGACGTTCTCGAGAACCAGTACCGCGCCGTTCTCCATCGTGAACATGCTCCAACCCAGGTCGGGATGCTTCAGACCCCGGTGGTTCACCGTCCGAGCGTAAACGCTGACCGGTTTGAGCCCCGAACACCACATGAGAATATCCATGTCGTGAACGCCGTCACCGACGATGGGACCGATCTTGTTGAGGATGTCGGTCGTGACCCACGCGGGTATGTTGCGCCGTGCCGACATCGACAGTATCTCGCCGCAGGTCCCCTCTTCACACTGGCGCCTGGCCATCGCATAGCGTGGATTGAAGCGGCAGATGTGCCCCACCATGAAGTTGCCTTCTGCGGCATGGGCGGCGTCCACCATTGCCTGACAGTCCTCGACCGTAGATGCCATAGGCTTCTCGCAGAAGACATGTTTGCCTGCTTCCAGCGCAGCCACCGAGGGCGCGAGATGCTGGTCCCACATTGTGGTGATACTCACCGACTGCAGCTCGGGATCCGCCAGCATTTCGTTGTAGTCGGTGTAAGCATGCTGAACTCCAAACCGCTCCGCCACCTCTTCAAGGCGCGACTCCGTTCTCGTGCAAACGGCGTATAGCTCTACGTTCGGGATTGCGTCGACTGCTTCACAGTGCTTCTCGCCAAACCAGCCGAGACCGATGACGCCGTGCCTGACCCTCTCCATGTTCATATCCTCCCGTCGGGAAACGCATTTGCTCCCGATTGTTGAGTGATTGCCGCGATGATTCGTTCGCCGTTCTGTGTCTGACGCCCTCCATGTAGCATCTGCAGCATCGCTATCACGGAGACGCTTCATTCATCCGGGCGGCGCTCTGCCCGGTCGGTAAGGTTGTCGGCAATCGCACACCATGTATCGCATGTAAGGCGCACCGGTTCACCGATGCAGCGGACGATGCGATTCCCGGAAACGACGTGACCGCCCCCGCGCAGGGCGGAAATCGCTGCTTCCGAGGTAACCTCCTCCAGCAGGTTGGCGTGGACCACGCAGTCACGTGCATCAGCCAGGTCAACTCCACCCTGGTGCGTATTGCCCGTGATGTCGGCATATACGCTTTTGCGAATAATGTTGCTGGAGATCACATGCCCTCCGGAGCCGGAGGCGTCCTCCATCCGAATGGCGGCTTCCGGGTTGTTGATCATGGTGTTGCCGGTAATGGTTATCCCATTACACCGGCCCGCAAGCTGGACCGCTGTCGGGCCGTGCAGATAGTTGGAGCTTATCACCAGATCGCGCGAGGCGAGTACCGATATGCAACGCTCAAAGCCCTCAATCGTGTTGCCGGAGATCACATGCTGCGCGGTGCCGTCGAGTAAGATGCCCTCAGCGTCACCGTAAGCGAGGTGATTGTTGACAATGCGCACTTCGCGACAGTTGCGATCGATGTACAGATGCTCTTCCTGCGATTCCCCGTCATCGAGGCCGAGTGTGTGATTTCCGTGCAGGGTCAGATGATGCAGGTTCTGCGCGAAAACGGCGCGTTTGCAGTCGCGCATCCGGCAGTCGCGGATGGTGGCGTTGGTGCCTTTGCCATCGAGATGGATGGCGTTGCCTCCGTGGCGGAGGAAGACACAGGCGTCAATCATTGTGTCGTTAGGATGGTCGATAACCAGTCCATGGCCGCTTTCGTAGTTGCCGGTGAAGGCGAGATCGCGAATGGTGATGCTCAGATCAGGCCACCGCTCACCCACAGCGCCGGTAATGAGCAGTAACGGAGCGCCTGTCCGGCTCTTGTTAACGAGGTTGCTCGCTCGCCCGTTGCCGGTAAGATGGAGGTGCTGCCCCTCGGTGAGATCGAGGGTCAGCGGTGCATCCACCTCCCACCGCCCGGCGGGGATATGCACGGTTCCGCCATTGGTGGGCAATGCATCAAGTGCGGCCTGCACACCACCGACCTCACCGGCATCGATCCAGCGCTGTCCTCGCATCTCAGCTCTCCTCCTCGGCCGCCTGCGCGCATCCGCAGGCCAGTGCGAGCGCGATTTCGCACACGCTGTCGGTTACCATGACGAGCCCGTGCGTATCATCCCTGTTGCCGGACATCTCGACAAGAATTGGTGCACGGCAGTCGCGGTCTGCTGCGTAACAGATTGCGTAGGGCGCGTCACGATGATCGCATATGCGATCCATGTTCACCTGCTGGTAGTCACCATTATACGGCGCCTGACAGACGAAGCGGTCGGCGAGACGGCGCCTGATATCAACGTGAATGCCGGTGACCAGTTCATCATCGCAGCCCGCCGCGGGCATGAGGGCGTAATGCGCGGTGTGAAAATCCATCAGGCCGATGGGACGCAGATCGTCGATGATGCCCTGAATGATCTGCGTTTCCCGCGCCGAAGCGGGCCTTGTGCCCTTGTAATTGTAGTCCCAGGGAACGGCCACGTCCTGTGGCGTCGGATGATCGTCCCAGCCGTGGTCGAAGTTGCGGTTGAGATCAACGCCGTCGCCATTCTGCCTGGTAAAATGATCGAATCCCCACGGATTCTGAATCGGCATGATTACCCAATGCAACCTTCGAGGATCGAGGTCAAGTTCCTCTCCGGTCCCGAGAAGCTCGGCGAGCCTCAGTAGCCCGTAGCAGTTCTCCCACTCCCAGCCATGTATCGCCGCTCCGAGGTAGATAGTGGGACGCTCGGGATTGCCGAATCTGAGGGTGTACATCTCACGTCCGTCGCTGCAGGGGCCCTCTGCCACCATCGACAGGTCCGGAAGCAGCGTCGCGGTCTCATCCATCAGATTGACGAAACCGTCATAGGACAGGCGCTTGGCGTAGTGCCTGCCGAAACGCACACTGTTGCCGATGTAGCTTCCAGCAAACAGCCACTTATTTGTGGAGCCATGGGAGTTGTACCAGGGACGCCTCGGGGAGATGAGATCAAGCGCGAGTATCCTGCCGTTGCCCACACGCTCCGCGATCATCACAGCACCGTGGTTTGCGTCTGAGCGCGCGAGGACGACTGTGCGTTCATCCTCCAGCGGATCGAGGATCTGACGCTGCACCATCTGGTTCTCGTAGAGCGAGTCGGGCGCGCCGGCTACAGTACCGAACCACCAGATTGCGTCCCCGACTTCGAAGCCCCTCGTCACGTCGTTCTCGACCTCGATACGCAATCGCGGCTTCATGCGGTCGAGCACGTGTGTCTTCGAGAATTGCCACCCGCGATCGGCGGCGTACTCCAGCAGGCAGGAAACGACCTGCCCCCCCTGCGAGGCGTAGTCACGGATCGCACCGTAATCCAGCGCATCAAGATTGCTACCGTCATGCACGGCAGTCAGAACATGACTGTATCTTGCAAGTGTATCGACGTCATGTTCGTCTTCAGTGAAGCGCATCAGTTCGACGCGGTCGGGGTAGAGGAGCTCAAGGTCGGTCTGAAGTGTTCCAGGTTCATCACACAACAGCAAGAGCGAAAGCTTCGACCGTTCCATTGTGGCCTCCAGGTCTCAGACTGCCTTTGTGTGGTCATGCACAATTCACCACACTTTCTGCCGATACCTCCAGCAGAATGGGCGACCGCCACAGGTGCAAGCCGTGCCCGTGGACTGCTATCTGCTGCTGGATGATCTGACGGTTCGGGGGATGCCGGGGGGGCCTGCGCGCCCTGAGCGATGCTGGCCGAGGCGGCAGCGCTGGAGGGCAATGCTTGAGAGGGTGAGAGACGGTGCGGCCCGGGCCGTAGTCGCGCGGACGGAGTAGGAGACCAGCATCATGGCAGGGTAGAATGTACGCGGGGGGGGGAGTTTTCGACACATATGGCGCGGTGGACCCTCCGGATACCCTGTTACGCGCGGCATCGTGGCGTGGCAACTCAGCCGCACGCACCAGGAAGCTAACGGGCTGGCTACTCCCCTCGGCGTAATCCCGCCGGGGCAGTCTCAGTTTGACTTTGCTCTGACCGCTCTGTTATAATCCCGCCAGTTTTCGCCGACGGGCAACAGGGGCCGTCGCGGGATCGCAGTGCAGTTCGGGAAACCCTGCGGATCCTGGGGCGGTTTACGCTTTACTGGGAGGCGCCGATCGATGCTTGAGGCCAGGGAGATTATGCGAATACTCCCCCACAGATATCCGTTTCTGCTGGTGGACAGGATCATCGAGATGGAGCCTGGAATCCGCGCAGTCGGGATAAAGAACGTCACCGCAAACGAGCCGCAGTTCACCGGGCACTGGCCGGACAATCCGGTCATGCCGGGAGTGCTCATCCTCGAAGCAATGGCGCAGGTCGGCGGGGTCATGCTACTTGCAGATATCGAGGACGATGATAAGCTGGCGGTCTTTGGCGGGGTTGACAGGGCGCGCTTCCGCCGACAGGTCATCCCCGGCGATCAGCTTCGCTTTGAAGTTGATATGCTGCGGCGCAAGTCATCCATCGGTAAGGTCAAGGGCGCGGCGTTTGTTGAAGATGAGATCGCGGCCGAGGCCGAGTTGATGTTCGCGCTTATCACGCCCGATGAGACCGGCGATCAGAAGTCGGACGGGTGAGAGGTCTCGGAGGGTGTAATGAGCATTCATAACAGCGCGATAGTGGACTCTGAGGCGCGGCTGGGGGAGGGTGTGGAGATCGGACCTTACAGCATCGTCGAAGGCGGTGTGTCCATCGGCGATGGCTGCAGAGTAGGCTCACACTGCGTCATCAGGCGTGGAGTGACGATGGGGGAGGAGAACGTCCTCGATGTCGGCGTGGTTCTGGGATCCGACCCACAGGACGCCAAGTTTGCGGGCGAGGAAAGCTTCGTTCACATAGGTAATCGCAACCTGTTGCGGGAATATGTCACGATTCACCGCGCTACCGGTGAGGGAGAGACGACGACGGTCGGTGACCAGAACTTTCTGATGGCGTATGTCCACCTCGGCCACAATGTGTGCGTGGGCAGCAACACCATGATGGCGAGCTACGCCGGGCTCAGCGGAGGCTGTGTTGTTGAGGACCGGGCGGTCATCGGCGGTATGACGGGCCTGCATCAGTACGTTACTGTGGGCAGGATGTGCATGATCGGCGGTCATTCCCGCGTAACGCGTGATATTCCTCCATTTGTGACCGCCCAAGGCAATGAGCTTCGAGCAATCAACGTGATCGGCCTGCAGCGCAATGAAGTAAGCTCGGAGGAACAGGCGGCTCTACGCGACGCATTCAGATTGCTGTACCGTTCAGAACTCAACACCTCGGACGCTATCGCGTGCCTGCGTGAGAAACGCGAGCTGTCAGAGCTGGTGACCGAGTTCGTCGAGTTCATCGAGCGTATCGACGAGGGCGGCCGCGGCAGGCAGCGAGGTTGACATCTCGACCGCCGGGCGATCTCGCATTTGGCCGGAAGAAACTCCAACAGGCGCAAATGCGACGGGATCCGGGCAGTGGGAGGGGCCGGATGGGATCAGTGCCCGAGATATTCGCGATCGCCGGTGAGCCGTCAGGCGATCAGCACGCTGCGATGCTCGGAGAGGCCCTGCAGCAACAGGGCGATGTGTTGCTCACGGGGATCGGGCAGCATGGCATGCGCCGGGCGGGCTTCGACCTGCTCTTTGACAGCGCTGGCTGGAGCGCAATAGGCGTGGTCGAGTCGCTCAAGCGCGTCCCCAGACTGGTCGTACGCAAGCATCAGCTTCTGCATCATCTCCAGAAGACTCGGCCCGACCTGCTGGTCCTGGTGGACTTCGGCGCATTCAACGTGCGGATTGCCCGCAGTATTCGCAATCAGATGGACCTGCCCGTACTCTACTACTTTCCGCCACGTTCGTGGTCGCGTGATGCTCGCTACGATAGACTCTCAGGGCTTGTGGATCGAGTGGCGACACCCTTTCAGTGGTCGGAAGCCCTCCTCAGAGATGTCGGGATCGAGGCTGAGTGGGTGGGGCATCCAGTCGTAGATCGAATAGCGGTTCCCGAATCGGCGACCAGACTGCGCCTGCGCCGGGAGCTTGCAGTGGGGGAAGACTCGGCTGTGGTCGGCCTGCTGCCCGGCAGTCGTCCCACCGAGATACGGTGCAACTGCCCGCAGATGTTCGGCGCGGGCAGGATCATCGCGAGCGAGGTCGGGTCGGTAACTTTTCTACTGTCACGCGCCCCCGCCATCAATGAGCGGACATTGAGAACTCACCTGGCGCGCCACGGGATTGAGGACAGAACCACTATCTTAGAGGGGGTGTCAGATATAGTCAGGGCGGCCGATCTCGTCATCGCCTCGTCCGGAACGGCGACCCTCGAGACAGCGGCAGCCGCCTGCCCGATGGTGATTGTATATCGAGGGACGGCGCTCATGGCGCTCGAGAAGTGGTTGCGGCGCTTCAACATCGACTTCGTGGGTATGCCCAACATCATCGCGGGGCGGGAAGTGGTTCCTGAGTTGATAGACCGGGACGCGGAAGCGCAGAGTATCGCCCGAGCCGCGCTCGATATTCTGACCGATGATGGAGAGATGCAGGCCATGCGAGATCGCCTGCTATCAGTAAGACAGATGCTGGGAGTGCCCGGCGTCTCCGACCGTGTCGCGGCGATGGCGTTTGACATGATAGGGCCAGGCAGTCAGAATGACGACAGTCTGGGGATGGATGGGTCAGCACCCGCGGGCACGTCAGTGTCGGAAGAACAGGAGCGGTGAGCCGGACGCATGAGGGACCTGCTCTATCTTCGAAAATTCCTGCGTCCTTACTGGAAGGTCGGGATCGTGGCCCTGGTGGTCATGTTCCTGGCCGGCGCACTGGTGCCTGAGGCTCTGTCCCGGACCAAGGAGGTTTTTGATGGTGTCTTCCACGAGGCGGGCGCTCTGGGCTTCCCTACCGGTCCGGACGCCGAGGTGGATCCTGAGGCACCCGGCCCTGCGCTTGAAGATCTGACACCCGAGCAGGTTCAGCAGCGCCTGTTTTCCGCCGCGCTCACACTTTTCGCCTATCTCGTGGCGGCGGCGCTTGCAGATGGTCTCGCCGTCTGGTTTGCGGAATACGTCGGTCAGCATTTGCTCTACGAGCTACGCAAGTCGCTGTTCAATCACCTCCAGGCATTGTCGATGTCGTTCTACGACAGGCGCCGGCTTGGTGAACTGATCTCAAGGGTCAGCAACGACACAATGGTGCTGCAGCGCAATTTCGGTAAGAACCTGACCTGGATAGTAAGCTCTCCCGTTGCTCTGCTCTACGGCGTGTATAAGATGTGGGAGTTCTCCCCGACCCTCACCCTGACACTGGCGGTGATACTCCCGGTTGTCGGGGGTATTACGATGGCTCTGGGACGTCGTGTCCGCGTCCTCTCCAAGCAGATGCAGGAACGCCTCGGAGATCTGACAACAGCGCTGCATGAGGGGCTTGCGGCCATCCGCGTCATCAAGATCTTCGGTATCCAGCGAGAGATCGCGCGGCACTTCGACGATGAGAATCGCAACGTGATGAACACCGAGATGGGGGTTGCCTTCACCCGCGCTATCAACTCCCCCATAGTGGGCACGGTGATTGGGCTCGCGATGGTCGCGATTATCCTTCTGGGTGGGCGGGAGATTGCCGCGGGCCGGATGACCGGCGGCGATCTCATGGCCTTCATACTGCTCCTGCAGGCTGTCTCCAGTTCGGTCAACCGTCTCTCGCGCCTGAATCTGTCCCTGCAGCAGGCGGGAGCGGCGGCAGGTCGCCATAGAGAATTGCTCGAGGCCGGGGAGCAGCTACCTGTTGTTGACAATCCGATCACTCCCGAGAGAATCAAGGGGCATATCACCTTCGACAGCGTGTCATTCTCCTACCTCGGCCGCTCACCGGCGCTGTCGGATATCTCTCTTGAGATTGAGCCCGGTGAAATCATCGCATTCGCGGGGCCAAGCGGTGCGGGCAAGACCACGATAGCGAACCTGATTCCACGGCTTTACGATCCAACGGACGGCCGGGTACTGATAGACGGGATCGATCTGAGAGAGATGGATCCCGTGGAACTGCGCAAACACATGAGCATCGTGCCGCAGGAGACTCTCCTCTTCGGCGGGACCGTGGCGGAGAACATCGCCTATGGTCGTCCCGACGCCACCGAGGACGAGATCGTCGAGGCAGCGAAGGCGGCCAACGCTCATCAGTTCATCATCGAACTGCCACAGGGCTACGACACCGCTGTGGGTGAGCGCGGAACGCAGCTTTCCGGAGGACAGCGCCAGCGGGTGGCGATAGCGAGAGCAGTGGTGCGCGATCCACGCATCATGATCCTCGACGAGGCCACGTCCTCGCTTGATAATGAGAGCGAAGCGGCAATCCACCGGGCGCTTGACACCATACTCGAGGGCCGCACCGCGATCATCATCGCCCACCGCCTCTCGACCATCCGCGGTGCAGACCGTATCGTCGTGCTGGAGCAGGGACGCATCATAGAGATGGGCACTCATGAGGAGCTTTTCCTGCAGGACGGCCTCTATGCTCGTCTCTACCGCGCACACCATGCCGAGGAAAGCGACGAACTGGTGTCGACACAACAGGACATCGCCTCAGATCATGCTTGAATACGAAGACGACAACGACAGGCGCGGTGGCTCCCGGATCGGATGGATTCTCTACAACATCCTCCTGGTTCTGTGCCTGCCGCTCATTGCGCTGTATCTTCTCTGGCGACTGCTCTCACCCTCAAAGCCCCTCGTCGGTTTCTCCGAGCGAGCCGGAGGCATCGAGCAGCACGTCGGCGGGCTTGAGGGTGACGACCCCGTCATCTGGGTACATGCTGTGTCTGCGGGTGAGGCTGCGGCGGTCACGCCCGTGATTCGACAGATCAGGGTGCAGGAGCCGCTCGCACGTATTGCGCTGTCAACGATCACAGCGACCGGGCGGGAGATGGCCGAGAGTAAGAACCTCGACCCCGACGCCCTGTTCTACTTTCCATTCGATGTACCGCTGGTAGTCAACCGGGTCCTCGACAATGTAAGGCCGGACTTACTCGTGCTGGTCGAGACGGAGATCTGGCCGAATCTGCTGCATGCTGCGGCGCGGCGCGGTGTGCGGATCATCGTGGTCAACGGTCGGATCTCCGATCGCTCGCTGGGCCGCGCTCGTTTCTTCAAACCGGTAATGGCTTGGATGCTCAGGAATATAGATCTGATCTGTGCTCAGTCGCAGCAGGATGCGGATCGCTTCATCTCCCTCGGAGCTCACGCGGATCGGGTGATTGTCACCGGAAACTCGAAGTTCGACGAGCAGTTTCCACCGGTGCGTGAGGCCGAGAAGAGCAAATACCGTCAAGACTTCGGCTTTCCGGCCGACGCGCCGGTGCTGCTTGCCGCCAGTACGCATGAGGGTGAAGAGGAACTCGTCCTGCGCGCGTTCACTCGACTTCGCATCGATCACACAAATCTGCAGTTGATCATCGCTCCGCGTCATCCCGAACGCGGAGGCCGTGTGGAGGAACTCGTCCACGACCACGGCTACGCCGCCTACCGTCGCAGCAGGGCGCTCGACGCAGGTGGATGTGATCCGCTGGCCCCGGACGGCGGGCCGCAGGTGTGCGTCCCAATTCTCGACACTATCGGCGAGCTTGCGCAGGTCTACTCCGTGAGCACCGTCTCATTCGTCGGCAACAGCCTCGTCCCCGGCGGCGGTCATAATGTGCTGCAGCCGATCGCGCAGGGCAAGCCCGCCCTGTTTGGACCTCATATGGAGAACTTCCGCGATATCGCTTCGATCTGTCTGCGCGAGGAGGTCGGCTTTCGCGTCCGCAATCTCGATGAACTCATTGAACAGACGGATCGCCTCCTGAGGTCGGAGGGCGACCTCGCTCTGATAGCGGCGCGAGGACCGGCCGTGATCGACAAGTACTCAGGTGCCTCCCGGCGCAATTCGGATCGCATCATCAGATTGCTTGGTGACGCGACCGATCAGCCGATCACCTCCGATCGCGAACTGGAGGGGTAACCTCTGGAACGCTGGTGGCGCAGCACGGTCTCGGGACAGGAACGCAGCCTGCCTGCCGACATTGCACGGGCGGGGCTAAGGGCCGCCTCGCTACCCTATGCGCTGGTCATGCGTGGCAATCTGGCAATCTACGAGCGCGGGCTCAGGGCACAAACTCGGCCGTGCATCCCCGTGGCAAGCATCGGAAACATCACCCTTGGAGGCACCGGCAAGACCACCACCACGCGCCGTCTTACCCGCGATCTCCGTAAGGCAGGTCTATCACCCGGGATCGTCCTCCGAGGGCACAAGCGAAGCGGGCAGGCTTCGGAACTGCTGATCTCCGACGGGAATGGTCTCCTGGTAGAGGGGAACATGGCGGGAGATGAGGCCGCAATGCTCGCCACCACCGCCGAAGCACCGGTTGCGGTCGGCAAGCGTCGTGAGCGAGTCGTCCAGCTTCTCCAGGACGAGGGCGCCACGGTCGCGTTGCTCGATGATGGCTTCCAATACTTCAGAATGAGAAGAGTCGTCGATCTGGTCCTGATTGATGCGACGTTCAACCTTCCGGAGGCTCGCGTTTTCCCGGCGGGATACCTCCGTGAACCGCTCGATCATCTTCGACGCGCCACGCACCTGCTGATCACGCACGCCGACCTCGTCGATGAGGACCGAATAACCCGTACCATCGAGCTTCTGCGAGAGCATGCACCCGAGGCTCCGCTGATGCGGTCGCGCCACGCGCCGGCAGGCGCCTACCAACTCGATGATCCCGATACGATGATCGCAGTCGATGAACTGGCAGGCAGTGAGGTAATGGCGGTGTCGGCGGTGGGTAATCCCGCTTCCTTCGAGGCTTTGTTACAACAGATCGGGGCCGATGTGGCTGCAAAGAAGGTATTCCCCGACCATCATGCGTATCTACCGGAGGACTGGGATCGAGTGCGAGAGGCGCTCAATGGGCATAAGGTTGACATGATCGCGGTAACAGAGAAGGACGCGGTCAAGCTCACGGCCGCGCCCCTCGATCTGCCGCCCGTAGTGGCGGTCGCGGTAGATCTCGAGATCACACACGGTACGGAGAACTGGGATGTGCTCATCGAACGACTCCAACAGGCTTCACGATAAGCGGCCACTGAGGCGACGAGGGGAGCAGTTGCTGATTCGCCTCCTGACGATTCTCTTTGCCGGAATCGTCAAGATTCTGCCTCTGCGCCGGGTTCGCAATCTCGGTAATGTGATCGGATGGATTGCGTTCCGCTTTGTACCGCGCCGACGCAGACTCGGTCTCGCGAACATGCGGGCGGTGCTTGGCGGCCGATGCGGTGAGCGCGAGCTTCGCCGTCTGCTGCTGCGCTCCGCCCAGAACATGGCGAAGACCATGCTCGAGCTTCTCAAGATGCCGTCCATGAGCGACGAACAGTTTCAGCGGTTCGCACCCGTTACCGGTGAGGAGCACCTGCTCGATGCTCTCGAGCAGGGTGGCGTCATCGTCGTCACGGCGCATTTCGGTAACTGGGAGGCGCTGGCGGCGCGCATCTGCCGATTGGGAGCGGACCTTACCGTGGTCGCGCGCGACGCCGACGATTCAACCACCGCGAGCATCGTCAATCGGTCGCGAGAGGCAATGGGAGCCAGTGTGGTCGGACGCAAGTCCGTCCGCGAAATGCTGCGTCTTCTGCAGAACGGAGAGGTGCTGGGCCTGTTGCCAGATCAGCACGCGGTCGATGGGAATATCTGGGTGCCGTTCATGGGAACAACCGCCAGTACGGCCATTGGGCCCGCTCTGCTGGCACACCGTACGGATTCGGTGATAGTGCCCGCGTTCGGCTTGCGGAGAGATGACGACAATCTTGAGATACGCTTTCTCCCGGCGATCAGCGTGCCTGAGAGCGATGATCGGGTGCAGAATATCCGGGCGACAACCGAGAAGATCAATGAGATCATAGGGGAGCAGATACGCGAGCATCCCGATCAGTGGCTCTGGATGCACAGGCGCTGGCGGACACCGCCATCCGAGAAAGAGAAGGAAGATGAAGGCGCGCAGGCGAATTCTCAGAATGCAGTAGTCGGCGAATCTCAGCTACTTCGGTGACGGCAACCTGCTCCTGCTGCCCTATGGCGTCACGCTTGCGATATGCGTCTCATGATTGTACAATCATTCTTAATTCCTAAGCATAAGCCAATAACCGGAGGAACTTAGTATGAGGGCACTTGCTTTACTGTCCATCTGCTCGCTGGTAGCGTTCACTGTCGTCTGCCTCACACCCGGCTGTGCCCGGGCGCAGTTATCCCCTGAACTGCGGGAGTTGGGGAGTGAACTCGACGAGCTTGATGCCGAGATTGCACTGATCCAGGATCTCAACAGGCTGCAGTTGACCAGGGAGCAGGTTCAGGGGCTGATCCCCGCTGTTGACAGGCTGCGCGCAACCGCGCTCGAGTTCGAACAGCAGCGTATTGCGATTCTGAGAGAGCTGGAGCCTGCCATGAAGCGGATGCGCGATGTGCTGCTCCGTGACGGCCACCCCGATGAGGCGCTCCATCAGCAGATCCTGCAGATGCAGCAGCGCCTTGCCGAGCTTGATGTGCAATTCGAGGAGGCCGCGGCCCGTCACGCGACTGACTTCCGCGAGATACTAACGGAGCCGCAACTCGCGATCGTCACGGGTGAAGAAGAGGCGCGGCGACAGGTGGTCGAACTGCTCGAGTGGGCGCGAGAGCTTGATGATGCGGCCTTTGAGCGCGAGGTGCCGCCGTACGCTGAGGAACTCGCCGATCCCGAGATCGGACTCAGTGAGGATGAGATTCTGGATCTGCTGGGCCTTGCCCGAGCGATGGATGCGGAACAGTACCGGCGCAGCGAGCCGGAGCTGATCGGCAGGTTGACGGATCTGTTCGTCCCCGAGGATGAGATCGCGGACCGGATTATCGCGCATGCATTCCTCCACGATGCGATGGCTGACGTGCTCAGTGACAAGCTGGCATTAATGGCCGACTGATCGCAGTGCTGGTCGGCTTCAAGCTGGACTGCGAAGTACCGCGGGCGCACAATCAACCGGGAGGTGGACGTAACGTGGAACCAGTAAAGGCCGCCGTTGTCGGCGTCTCGGGCATCGGACGGTATCACAGGAACATCATGCACGAACTGGATGATGTCGATCTGGTCGCAGCAGTAGAGAAGTATCCCGAGCGTGAGAAGGTAGCCGATCATGTTGAGGAAGTTGAGGAGTGGGGCATACCGATCTACGACGACATCATCCCTATGCTCGACCAGGTCGGTGATGAGCTCGATTACGTGGCCCTCGCTGTCCCACATCACTGGCACGCTCCCTACGCTATCGAGTGCCTGAATCGTGGCATTCATGTGCTCGTGGAGAAGCCACTCACGATTCTTGCACAGGATGGCTGGGAGGTCGCTAAGCTCGCGGAGGAGAGGGACCTGCACGTGGCGGTCGATTTTCAGTACACCGCCTATCCTCACTCACACAGGTTGAAAGAATTCATCGCCGAGGGCGGCCTCGGCGAGTTAACTGATGTCATCGGTGTGATGCAGTGGAAGCGTACCGACGAGTACTACGAGCGCGGTCACTGGACAGGCAAGCGTTACGCCGACGGTCTTCCCGTCTGGGACGGGGTCATGATGAATCAGGCAGTTCACCTGATCAATACCTCTCTGCAGATGGGGTCACGTGTTGAAGATCATGCGATGCCGCGCGCGGTGCAGGCGGAGCTTTACCAGGCTCATCCCAACATCGAGGTAGAGGACCTCGCCGCGATCCGAGCAGACCTTGGTGAGGCCACCCTGCACTTCTACTGCACGACCAACTGCTGTGAGCGCTATCGCACCGATCTCGACATCTACGGTACGAAGGGACGCGCGGAATGGGACACCGAACGCGCAGTCGTCTACCTTGATGGCGAGGAGGATCCGATCGTCTTCGATGACCCGACCGATCGTGACGAGATCCACCTGAATCTGATTGCCGCTATCCGAGGCGAGACGAAGAACCTGCACGCGCCCGCGGAGGAGGCAGTCAAGGCCACGCTTCTGATCGATGGAGCATACGCCTCAGCCGGCAAGATTCAGAAGGTGCCATGGAGCGACATGACGGGGATCAACTGGCTGGTTGATTACTGCGCCGAGCAGCGAAAGCTCTTCAGCGAGATACTCGACTGGCCTTACCGCAGTGAGGCGGTTGAGATCACCGAGGACTTCCGCTTCGACGGGCTTGCGGACGACTGATCGTTCGGCGGCAGAGGATGGAGGCGCGGTTCGGCCTCCCGGGAAGCAGAGACGCCAGACGGCGGGGCACGGTTGCCGTCTGGCGTCTGCAGGTACATCGGAGAGTTACCATTGCGTCCGGCGAAAATGATGTCACCGAACGTAGAGTTTCATGGAACCGCGGGTGGGAGCGTCTCCAGGAGACTCGGGCCGCGACACTCGCAATCCTCCTCGGAGAGGGGAATATCGACCCAGCAGCGACGCTCGGAGGACAGATAGCCCGCGATTGCCCACTCTATGTTACGCATCGCATCCTCGCCGGTTACAGGCTCGACGGTGTCCTCCACGATGCTGTGATGGAAGCCCCTGTGTTCGATCACCCACGGGTCCGTGTCGCCCGTTTCTTCGGGCACCTCAACCTCCTGCGGCTCCCTGTCCGGCTGTATCAGAATCACCCGTCCGGGTCGCCAGTAAGCTTCGATCATCCCGTGCGTGCCGAAGATCGCGTGGCCGGCTGAGCGCATCGTGTATCGCTCGAGGCTTCCGTATTGCGCGATCGAGATGGTCATGTCATTGTCACAAAGCGCCGTAATCGTGTAGTGATCCTCCGGAATGACGCCCTCGCTGAAACGGTTGCCCACATGCCCGCTCACCGAGATAGGCTCCGCGCCCGTCATCGCACGCACGGCGTCGATATGATGGCAGCCGAAGTTGATCACGTATCCGTGTCCCGCCGCTCCCTCTTTGAAGCGCCAGAAGTCCCCGGGCACGTCATCCTCCTGCGTCGCTCGCGCACAGAAGTGTCCGTCGGTGCCGATTACCTCGCCGATTGCGCCATCTTCGATCAACTCGCGCGCAACCACGAAGGGCGCCCGGAAGCGGGTTGAGTGAGCGATCATCAGCTTAACCCCGTTGCGGTCGCGGGCCTCGATCATGTCCATGCATTCACGCACGCTCGGCGCCATCGCCTTCTCGCAGATCACGTGTTTTCCTGCGTCCATCGCATCCACACTTACATCTCGATGCAGATGTGTCGGCACGAGCACGACTGCAACATCGATGTCCTCGTCCTCAAGCATCTCACGATGGTCCTGATAGGCGGTGCAACTCTCAGGCTGTTCGGCCGCGGTTGCATGGGCCTTTTCAGCATTGGTGTCTGCGACCGCAACGAGGCGGCCCTGCGGCAGGCGGCTGATGGCTCTGATATGGCGAGCGCCAATTCGCCCGAGGCCGATGACCCCGTAGCCAAGTGTTTCCATGAAGGATCAGTCCTCTAATCTATGTGGTTTCTGCTCAACGAGGAGTTAGTTCGCTATCAGGGCGTGCAGACCTTCTGTACGTGACAGTCGGGGCCTCTCCCCCCTGGAGGCCCCGACTGATCCGTTACACGCTGCTTGCAGTGACCGCTGCGTCGTCGCCTTCCGCCCCCCACCGGGGCCCCCCGAAGACCGGTCCGGAACGCTGTCCCCCCCGAGTGTCACGGCAATCAGCGAAAACTGTTGTTTTCAAGACATATCCGGCAGGCTCCGGCGTACCGAACACCTACCCGAGAGCCCAAATGTGTAAGCGCTCGCCCACACATCATTCTAACAACCCGCATGACTCAAGTTCAACTCATGATCATGAAGTATTATACACTAAAAGCCATTTATGTCAAGGGCGTACCAAACATCGATGCAGGAGCAAAGTAGAAATGTCCTCCCGCTGCTGCTGATGTCCTGCGGTGTGGCGAAGAGGAGGGCATTAAGATCACAATGAGTCGGAAAGAGGGAGATCGTCTGGTCGCAATCAGGGCCGTTGACGCGGGGTAGATGACACAGGAGCAGGCGGCACGGCAGGCTGGCATCAGCGTCCGCCAGGTGGCCCGGAGTCTCGCAATTGTGAGCACAGAAGCCTATAAGTGCAAGAGGTTCGCTGCCCCGAGTGCGGGAAATGCCACTTCGAGAGGATCCCGGACCGTAGTCCCGCAGACCTCGTAAAGTTGCACAATGAATGGCAGGTCGGCCTCATGAGCAAACAGCTTCCTCGTTCCGAACATCCGCGCCCGGACTTTCACCGCGGCCTCAGGCCCGGCATCGACTGGCTGAACCTCAACGGACGATGGGAGTTCGAATTCGACCCCGAGGATAAAGGGCTCGAAGAACGGTGGTTCTGTGACGAAATGCGATCGTTCTCGCGGGCAATCTGCGTGCCGTTCCCGTGGGAGAGCCACCTCGCGTGGGGCACGGAGCACCGCGCGGGCAATGACGACTGGTTCAGCACCGAGGCGTACATCGATCCGGAGTCGGTGACGCGCGAGAACTACCGTGAAGCGCCGCGTCATACCATCGGATGGTACCGGCGCGAGTTCGAGGTGCCGGAACACTGGCAGAATCGGCGGGTCTTCCTCCACATCGGAGCCGCGGATTGGGAGGTACGCGTCTGGGTCAACGGGCGCGAGGTGGGGGAGGCCGAGAGCGGATACCTGCCCGTCGAGTTTGACATCACAGAAGCGTTGCACGAAGACTCGAACATCCTGGTGATCCGCGTCCACGACCCCGAGGATCACTCCGAGCAGCCGATCGGCAAGCAGGTATCGAACTGGTACAGTCGGACCAGCGGCATATGGCAGACCGTCTGGCTGGAGCCGCGGTCGGAAGAGCATATCGCAGAGGTGCTGGTGCATCCCGACCTCGCTGGCGAGCGAGCGGCGCTGACGATCACGGTAGCGGAGCCGGCCTCAGAGGGCCTCGCGGTGGTGGCAGAGGTGCGCGCGTCCACGGGCGCAACCGCGATCCGCTCGCAGCCGGTGCGCGTCGAGGGCGATGGACTGGCGCGCCTCGCGCTCGCAATCCCCGACGCGATCCCGTGGACGCCGGACCGGCCGCATCTCTACCGGTTGGAGATCACACTGCTGCGCGATGATGAGCCTCTGGACACGGTGCACACGCAGTTCGGCATGCGCGACATCGATGTCGGCCCGCTGCATGAGGGCGGGCCTGCGTACATCCGCCTCAATGGAGAGCCGATCTACCTGCGCGGGGCGCTCGATCAGAACTTCCACCCGGAGGGCGTCTACGCGTTCCCCAGCGACGAGGCGATCAAGCGCGACTTCATGCTCGCGAAGGAGGCGGGGCTGAACTTCCTGCGCCTGCACATCAAGACCCCCGATCCGCGCTACTGCTACTGGGCGGATCGCTGCGGCATCCTGCTGATGTGTGACATGCCCGGCTTCGGCTACGACGGTTACTCGGAGGTCGCGAAGCAGCGCTGGGAGCGCAACGCGTGGGGGCAGATACGCCGCGACTTCAACCATCCGAGCATCTTCGCGTGGTGCCTGTTCAACGAGACGTGGGGCCTCGGGGGGCGCGCGTACGCCGAAACCCCGGAGCGGCAGGCGTGGGTGCGCGAGTGCTACGAGAGCGCGAAACGCCTCGATCCGACGCGCCTGGTGGAGGACAACTCACCGTGTCTCTACGATCACGTGGTCACCGACATCAATAGCTGGCACTTCTACCTCAACGACTACGAGGCGGCACGCGAGCACATCGAGGAGATCGTTGCGAAGACGCACCCCGGCTCGGAGTTCAACTACGTGGGCGGCAACACGCAGGGAAGCGAGCCGCTGCTCAACAGCGAGTACGGCGGCATCTCCGCGCGCATGGGCGACCTCGATGTCTCCTGGTGCCTGCGCTTTCTGACCAACGAGCTGCGCAGGCATGAGAAGATCTGCGGCTACGTGTACACGGAGCTTACGGACATCGAGTGGGAGCGCAACGGGCTTTATGATTACGACCGCTCGCGCAAGGAGTTCGGCTACGATCCCGCGCTGCTGCTGGGAGAGGCGTTCATCGGGATCGACGCGCCGCCGGGGATGACCGTCTCCGGAGGAGATGAAGTCTGTCTGCCGGTCTTTCAGCGGCCTGCGGCGGAGGCCGAGGAGATGACCGGGCGAGTGTCGTGGCGCGCGGTCTTCACCAATGCTCTCGGCTCTCAGCGCGTGCTCGCACGCAAAGGTCGTCTTGAAGATTCGACGACGGAGGGACGCGTCATTCGGCTGCGGGTGCCCGCTGAATCCGGCCTGGTTCATCTGCAGGTAGCGCTGGAGGACCAATGGGGCCGACTTTGCGCCGGGAACTTCTACCACCTCGAAGTCGTCGCAGACAATGAGGCATCTCCCGCGCGCCGCACGGTAGTTGCGATCTCACCAGGAGACGGCACAATCGAGTGTGACGGAGAAGTTGAATGCGGCGAGGTCGAGGGAACAGTACAACTCCTTGCCTGTCGGGGAAGTGCGACTATCAACTATGACTTCCCGCTCCCACCGAAGTTCGATGCCGAATCGCTCAGGAGCCTGACCTTCCTGTGCGAGATGTCGGGCGCGAAGAACGGAGCCCCACAGACCGAGAAGCCATCGATGCTACGGTGTCGAGCGGTCGTGGGCGTCCCCGGTGTTGAAGATGTGTCAGTCTCCGCGCCCGACCAGCGCGCAGACGCGCGTGGGGCCCTGTCCCACATGCACGGCTTCCAGGGGCGATATGGTGAGATTGTGCGCGTGGTACTGCGTGGAGCGGCCGCGCGCAAGGCGGCGCGGAGCGGCAGGATAAGCGTCCGTATTGAGCATAGGCAGGTCGCCAAATATTGCGGTGGTGTCACGATCTATGGGGCAAGATCGGGCCGTTATCCCTGCCCGGTGACGTTACTCCTGGAATCTATGGAGAGCTGAAACGTCAGAACAGTGGAGAAGCTTACCGGAGGATTCCGCAACTGCACTCTGTCCTGGCAGGAACAACCCGCGCATCCAGCGAAACTCTGACGTGTGCGCATGTGTTTGATAACCTGGGCAGCAGCGCACCGCGTGACATTGACTGTCCAAGGAGGCGTTCATTGTGTTCCGAAGCCCGAGCAGAAGAGGCTTCACGCTCATAGAACTGCTCGTCGTCATTGCGATCATCTCAATTCTTGCCTCGATGATGTTCCCCGTCTTCTCACGAGCACGGGCAAGAGGTCGGCAGACAGCATGCCTTTCAAACGTGCATCAGATTACGCTGGCTTTGATAATGTATGCTCAGGACTACAATGAGATGATCCCGCAGGGCCAGGCACGCGCGGGGGACCCGGAGAGCCAGTGGTACAACGCGATCTTCCCGTACACACGGAACCGAGAGATCATGTACTGCCCGGACCGTCAGGATATGGCCCCGGGCTATGGCCTCAATCGGCTGGCGAGTGGTCGCACCCTCGGACAGTTCTGGGATCCATCCAGCAAGATACTGATCGGTGATGTGCGCCCGGAGGCCATTGGTGCCGACGGACGGACAGGGGCAGATGGTGATTGGCACATCAACGACATCGGAGGGGAGATCTGCGGCGTGCCCGACAATGACAACAGCTTCAGCGGCAACAACTGGCCGCAGCGGCACAATGACGGCGTGATCTATGGCTTCGCCGATGGTCACGTGAAGTGGGCCCGAGAGGAAATGGTGAATAATCGGGTAAGCTGGGATCCGCTGCAGCCGACTGAATAGTTGCCCGAGGTCCAAATCCCGGGCCTGGCGACGCGCGGGCTGTGATTGCCCGCGTGTCGACTCGTACGAGGTTCGACTATGAAGCGTAACGTGCTGCCGCCGTGCAAAGTGCGAAACAGGATTCGATGGTATCGTCGGGAATGGTGATAAACCGCGGAGGCCGAGTGGTTGCGGCACTCTTACTCGCGTGTGCGGTCAGTGGCTGCGGCTACTTCCCACCGTGCAATCGTGAGAGCGCCCGTGACAGCAGGGAGGGGACCTTCATCGTCACCCGGACCGACAGGACGAGGTTCCGACCTCTTACCGTCGTAGAGCCCCAGGAGGAACGCTGGCGGGACATCGCAGACATTCCTTACAGGGATGAGTTTCGGGAGAGCTTCGACTATCATAACTCCGAACGCCATCAGGCATGGGTGGTCTGGGAGGACGAAACTTCAACGCTCGAAGCCCCTGCGCTCAGCGGAACCGTCAACGCCGTTGCGCTGAAACCCTGGTTCGCCTATCAACTGAAACTGGTGGGCGCCGAGGACATCGCGGGGCCATTTGAAAGGGATAATCTGGCAAGCCCTGAACAGTGGTCCAGCTTTCAACTCGGCCGTGTCGGGCGCTGGTGGTGCGAGCAATGCGAATGGAATATCGGTGATGGGGATCTCCGCCTGCACATTCAGAACGATCACAGCGTCCGTGGTTACGTTCTCTTCGATTGGTTCGTCACGGATGAACAGGGGAATGCAGAGCATCATTTCGCCCTCATGAGCAGCCTCCGGGTTCTCTGGCGTGTCGATCAGCGTGAACGATCACCGAAGGACACTCCACCTCGATGGTACGACCTCAGGCGCACCGCAGACTTCTATCCCCCTTCCCGTGTGGGAGAGGCGCATCGTTGCGGCATGTTCGGCGAGTGGGAACCGGGCCGCGCGGACCTCGGAGAAGCACGTTTGCCGCCGGGAACCTATTCGGTGAAGCTGAATCTCACTGAGGAGACCTTTCACGCCAATCTCGATGAGGCAAGAGAGCTTCCTGGCGGCGGCTTCTGGGCGCTGGTGCTGGAGAGCGACATCGAGTTTGAGGTCCTGTCGAAGTAATACGCGCCTGCGGACTGCACACATTGAAGCAGAGTGCCCGGCCCCGATGGGACCAGGCTGCGACCCAACTGACCGGGAGGTTGCATATGCAACACTTCAGCTTCGACTTCGGCGATCCATCGTACGACATCGCGGGCTGGAATGTCGGCGCTCAGATCATCACATTCGAGAACACCTACGGCCTCGATCCCGACCTTACGCGCGTCGATGGTAACAACATCGTGTGCAGGGGGCTTCGCTGGGCAGGCGGGCAGGAGCGATGCGGGGGAGAGGTGTCGATCTCCGCTGAGGACGAGCCGGATGCTATGATAGTCGCCATCAGCGCGCGCCACGAGAAGAAGATCCGCTGCAGCAAGATCATCCTCAGCGGCCTCCGCGAAGGTACACTCATTGGCTCCCGTCTGACCGAGCACGAGATACCCGAGGCCGGAACGATTCTCGGCTGGCCCCGGACGGGGCTGCCGATCCCGGTGGTTTTCCTGCGCGATGGAGAGCGTGGCTGGCTTTACTTTCGCTCGCTCGATGACCGGGTGCGTGAGAAGCGCTTCGCGATCTACCGCGCGGGTGACGGCAGTGTCACGGTTGAGTTGATCCACGAGGATGCCGGGCACGAGATGACCAACGAGACTCATGCGCCCGCGTGGGAGATCGGACGCTGCGACGATCCGCAGGCCGTAATCGACGCGCAGGTGGTCCACGCGGAGCGAGCATTCGGCCTGCGGCCGTGGGAGACGCGGCCCGACGTGCCCGACTGGGCGCGGGAGATCAGCTTCGTGGCCGCGATTCACATGATGCACTGGAGCGGCTACGTCTTCAACAGCTACGAAGACGCGCTCGAGGTGCTGCGCTGGGTGTGCGAGCGCATCGAGGGGAGGCGTGTCTTTGCCTTCCTGCCCGGCTGGGAGGGGCGCTACTACTGGCAGTACGGTCACTACCGCCCGCACGAGCGCCTCGGCGGCGAGGAGGGCTTCCGGCGACTGGTGGAGGGCGCGCACGAACTCGGCGCGCGCGTCTGCCCGATGTTCGG
>PXBW01000049.1 GCA_003566775.1 candidate division WS1 bacterium | reverse complement strand
TGCAGTTCGAAGACGGAGCCACCGCGGCGATTACAATCTTCGATATCACCGGCGAGGTTGATACGGTGGTAGGGATCGGTGGTGAGATGCCCATCCCAATGAGCGACTGGATCGCTCGTGCCGGTGTTTTCGACGGTGACTTCAACATTGGCGCCGGATACCGCTGGACGAACTTCGAGGCGGGGCTGACCTGGCAGGATGTCGGCGATGATGACATAGTGCTGATCACCGGCACCGGGAACTTCTGAGCAAGACCGTAAGCATGATGGTATCAGGCCCTCGACGCGCGTGTCGAGGGCCTTTCTGAATCGGATCTACATGCACGCAGATCACATCGACCTCACCGGCTTCGCATAACATACATTATGTCATGTAGAACCCGGAGAATCGGGGCCGGTCAAACTCCTGATGCGGTTCTGCGACGCTTGGAAAGGTGAAAGATGCCTTACAACGATGAAACAGAACAAGCAGGGCGTTTCTGGGGTGACGAGGATCGTGCCGCATTCTACTGCGAGGGCGGTCTTACATGGGAGCAATCACATACGGTTAATGCACGGATCAACGCGAAGATCAGCGGCGATCCTTCTCGCGACTGGATCAACCACCTGCTTTCCACGCAGCTAAACGATAAGTGGCCCGTTGAGTCGGCCCTCAGTCTGTGCTGTGGAGAAGGTACGCACGAACTTGAACTTGCTCGTCGTGGCATCTTTGACCACTGCCTGGCGCTAGATGTCTCCGAGAAAGTGCTTCAGCGAGCGCGAGCCCGTGCGTCTGAGGCCGGAGTCGGCAATATTGAGTTCAGATGTGAGGACGTGAATGCGCTTGTCCTCGAACCTGAGCGCTACGATGTCGTATTCTCGCGTTCCGCTCTGCACCATGTTACAGCTCTCGAACGCATCCTTGATGCGATTGCGGTGGGGCTGAAAGATCATGGGATATTGGTCATCAACGAGTATGTCGGAGCCAGTCAGTTTCAGTATTCCGACAGACAGATCGAGGTCTGTAACGCAGCGCTTCGCCTCCTCCCCGAGGCCTATCGTAGAAGTGTGAGTTGGCGGCGGATGGAACGCATCGGGCCACAGAGACAGCGGAACATCGGGCAATGGTTGCGCCTCCTATGGCTAAAGCTGTGGAACTTCACTTTGCTGGAGGCTCTGATCCGGAGGATCAGGAACCGCAGCTTGAGACGAAGCTCCGGCGACTACATCAAGAGGGAGATCCCGCGCGTTGAGGCATCCGAAATGTCGATCGACGATCCGAGCGAGGCGATTAGATCGGAGGAGATTCTCCCCCTTGTTCGGGAGCGGTTCGATATACTGGACTATCGCCCCTATGGAGGGACCCTGCTTCACCCGGTACTCGACGATATCACAGGCAACTTCTCGCCGGATGATCCTATATCGATGGATCTACTCAGAATGTTATTCAGAATTGAGGACACCCTCATGACCTGCGGTGACATCGGGTCTGACTTCGTCTATCTTGTGGGCAGACCGAAGGGATGAGATGTTCTCCTGCGCCACCCTTGATTGGGGATCGGCGCGAAGTCGATCATCTCCGCTCTCCAGTTAGTCGACAGATGTCGCATGATTTCACCCGCGAGTCGGTAGGCTTCAATTCAGGGACTTCATCCTCTATAGTCCCGGGCGCAATTCGCTCAGCCACGTTCGCGTGTCTGTTATGGGTACCTGGCTATCGCAAGCATTCTGCATCTTGCGAATTGCGCCATTATTGAATAGACTCGCATTCGCTACAGAATGATGCGAACCACTCACTAACGAGGAGGCATAATGTCTCGCAGATACAGCGTCGTGATACCGACGTACAATCGGCGCGACACGGTGCTTCTCGTGCTGGAGGCTCTCGCACAACAGGAAGCTCCCGAACTACTGCACGAGGTCGTGGTCGTCGATGATGGCTCCAGCGACGGCACTGTGGAGGCGATTGAACAGCTTGATAGCCCGCTCAAGATTCGTCTGCTCACTGGCAGGCGTGGTGGACCTGCAGCGGCGCGCAATGCCGGCATCGAGGTTGCCTCGGGTACACACCTGCTCTTTCTATGCGATGACATTGAACCGAGCAAGGGATTGTTGGAGGCTCATGCTGCCCGTAGTAGGCAGATCCGAGGACCTTGTGCGGTGGTCGGTCGAGTAGACTGGCCGCCGGACAAGGAGGTGTCACACCTGGAGAACTATGTGATAGAGAACTACCACTTCGGATTCGAGCGGTTTGAGGGGCGTGAGGAACTGCCGTTCTACGGCTTTATCACCGCAAATCTTTCCATAGAACGGGGCCTAATCATAGAGCTCGACGGTTTCGATGATAGTTTTAGCTACGGCTGGGAGGATACAGATCTCGGGCTGCGCGCGGTGAATGTAGGCGTGCCCATTATCTATGCCCCGGACGCGCTCGGGTACCATCACCACGATGTGACGCCCACTTCCTACTGCCGTCGACAGGCTGCGGTAGGTGCTTCGTCCGTTCGGTTTTTGAGGAAGCATCCGGATCACGGACAGGTAGTCGGTGCCGCGAAGATGCCACGGCCCTGCACGGCGCGTTGGTTGGTCAAGGGGGCGCTCTTCAACCGATTTCTGAATCCTTTGTGGGTGCAGATTGCCCGCATGTTGAGTGCAGCAGGCGCGCGACGCACCGCCGAACTGTTGTACAGCCAAGTGCTGGCTGGCTGCTTCTATCGTAGCATGGCACGCGAACTGAACGGGGCAGACATATCGGCGGAACTCTGAGTGTTCCATCAACAGTTACTGTCATCGGTGGGATGGGTGAGATCTGATCACCACTGGCGTACACATACTATCCGATTCTGAAGGAGCGGAATTGGCGACAGAACCCGACCGACTTGCTATTGAGAGATCAGAAAGGTCCGACTCGCGGCAGCTTGCCGACCTGTTGGGGATACTCACCGTGGCGCAGCTCAAGGCACGTTACCGACGATCATTCCTCGGCTTCCTATGGTCGCTTATCATGCCGCTCTTTCAGATCGTGGTCATAGGCTTCGTCTTTCAGGGGCTTCTTCAGCACGAGATACCGAATTACACGATCCAGTTCCTCGTAGCGCTCTTGCCGTGGATCTTCTTCAGCGATACGGTACTGGGCTCCTGTCCCACGTTCCTGAAATTTCGTAACGTAGTCAAGAAGATTTACTTTCCGCGCTGGGCGTTGCCGATCTCTATCGTAGGAAGCTCGCTGGTACACTTCCTGCTGTCCATGATGATACTGTTTGTGGTGTTCCTGGTCGTGCCGGTTGACTTCCATCCAATCTTCTTCCACCTGATTCCGCTCACGCTCATTTTGATCGTTATGCTCTGCGGCATGGCTCTTCTGTTCTCGATGTTGCATACTTACTATCAGGACACCGAATATGCGCTCACCGCCATTGTGCGCATGTTCTTCTTCGTGACACCCGTGATGTACCCGACCAGCGAGATCCCCGAGCACTATCAGTACTGGTTTCTGTTTAACCCGCTCGCAACAATCACGGAGGGCTTCCGCGGGGTGCTTCTGCGCCACGAGTTACCGTTGCCCGAACACCTTGCCACCGCAATTATCTTCAGCGTGTTGTGTCTGCTGGCGGGGATACTGGTGCATCGACGCATGTCCCCTCAGCTTCCGGAGGTATTGTAATGCACGCCGGCGTCCGCAGAATCGATAGCTGATGGCACAATCCGATGCCGAGACAACCGGTCGCATAGTAGATCTGCAGGGAGTGTGGAAGCGCTACCGAAGGCATCACGACCGACCGGCGCGGATCAAAGACGCGCTGCTGGCGCGGGTTCTCGGGCATGTACACGAGGTCGAGGAGACGTGGGCGGTCAGGGACCTGACCATGCGCGTAGAGCCTGGTGAGATAGTCGGTCTTATCGGTCCGAACGGCTGCGGAAAGACAACGGTGCTGTCCGTGATCGCCGGGGTGCTCGAGCCAACTCGCGGTCATCTCACAGTGCGTGGCAGAGTCTGTCCCATGCTGCAGGCGGGTGCGGGCTTCCATCCAGACCTCACCGGTCTGGAGAATATCTACCTCTCCGGCGCGATTCTCGGCATGGATCGACGCGAGATCTCATATCAGTTCGACAGTATCGTAGAATGGGCTGAGGCGGAGACGTGGGTGGATACCCCGGTGCGCACGTATTCCTCGGGTATGCTCATGCGACTGGGTTTCTCGGTGGCGATTCACATGCGCCCCGACATTCTTATCGTGGACGAGATACTCGCCACCGGGGACGAAGCATTCCGCTCCCGGGTCAGACGTCGCCTGCGCCGGGAAGCCGAGGACGGGAAGATCGTGCTCTTCGTGTCACACTACATGGAAGAGATACAGATGCTGTGCGACCGGGTCATCTGGATGGAAAGCGGGATCGCGATTCGCAGAGGCCCCACAGCGCCGCTCGTCGAAAAGTACATCGCACAGGGCCGGGCCAATGAGCGCGAGATCGAGGGCCGACCATGAACCAGCAACCCATGTGTATCTGCGTGATTGCCTGCCTCGCAATTGTGGGCGCGTCAACTGTGCAGGCTGAGCCGCGAAGAGAGATCGATCGTTCTCCCCCACCTCACGAGGCGTGTCCGCAGGACGTTGTCGTACATGTGCTTACGGAGAATGTCGGCGACTGGCATCGCAAAGTAGAACCGGTCGCGGGCGATCCGACGATTATCGAGACGTTGACCGAGATGGATATGGACCTACTCGAGATCTACGATGCAGATTGCGGTGCGGCAACGCAGTACGTGGATCCTGAGACGATGCGTCACGCTGATGTGCTGATGATCGCCTTCGACCGACGCCTCCATGCTATAGGCTTCTTCACCGCCCATCGCGGTGACGAGGCGGAGGCGGTGTTGCTCCCCGCACCCGCGTACCGTGACGAACGCGGGCGTCTGCATGTCTACTCGGGCTATTACTACCTGCGCATTGAGGGAACCGGACCACTGATCGATGCGTTGCCGGCCGATCAACTACTCGGCGGGCGACTCGAAGCGCGTCTGCCGGAGATGCCGCCATGGCCGCGACTGGTGCGCATCATACCGCGAGGTTGGGCGACACCGCTCAACATCAACTACGGCCCCACGGACATCTTCGGCGAGGATGCCGCACCCATGGCTCTGATCGTAAGGAGATCCGTCGGCAGGTCATCGCTGGTAATACGGGCCATCGACGCCTCCAGTTCGGATGACGCCGAGAGACTCCTCTCACTGCTGCTGCAACACAAGCTTGAGATCGGGCGAGCCTGGGAGGCGCATGAACTGGGCGAAGAGGCCTTCTCCGCGCGGGATGGGGATTTCAGCATGGCGATGCGACAGGACGAATTCCTCATACATGTCTCGACTGATGCTGAAGAAAAGGATGCGCAAACGGCCCTGCGCCTGATCGGCACGATGATACGCACAACTCGCCCTCTGCCGGGTGTTGAACCGCCTCCGGCGGAGGAAGCATTGACGGTCGACGATTTATCCTCCGATCGGCAGATCAGTCCACGTCGGATAGAGCTTCGATGTCCTCTCCAATCAGGGCTGCTATGCGCCTGCGCGCAGCGCGCGGCGCCTCTTGATCCCATGGTGAACCGCTTTTCGCTCGCATGTCGAGGTAGTCAATGATCTCCTTCGGCGTCCCCACGAGCCCGCTGGCCGCCTCCTGGCGATTGCGGAAACGCAGCGAGATGCGATTCGTATAGGGTTCCCAGACCACGCGCAGGGTGACGAAGTCGTCCTCACGGCCGGGAATATGATCGTACACGATATGATGCGCCACGGACTGATCCTCCTCACCGCTTCAGTGAAGACTCAGGATTCTCTTCTGTCACCCCCGTCACATTAGTAATACCCTTCTGTGGTGCAACACTAACATTCCTTTTCGGCCGCCACAGTTTGGAGGTATCAGCGCGGTGTCAGCACAAATCTAAGCTCAAGTAATCCCGTACGAGAGGTTGATGACGGATGCTGTCGATGAAAGAAGCAGGTCAAGGCCGCCCAACCGACGAGGAGATACGCGCTGAGGTACTGCGCAGGTACAACGCTGACCTTGTCGAGGGCTTCAGCAGGATCTCGGAATGGTGTCGCGCTCACCGCAGCCGCGAGTGGGTTGCATCGTTCACCGATGCTCGCTCAGCTTACTACGCGCATCAGAACGGGGGCGACCACCTTCAGTTCTGGACGGGAGAGATTCCCGAGGGAACCGGCGCCGACCGAGTGATCTTCGTCTTCTCAGTAGGTACGGGCATGGGATCGATGTTGCCTCAACCGAGTGGGAGATTCGACGTGCGATTGAACGTTCCACCGGGGCTTCAGACCGACCTGATCTCGTTCTGCGTGACGAAGGAGAGTCGCATCTGGCAGCGGGGAGAGGTGACTCTCGCCTATGATGTCAGGCGATCTGATTGGGCTCCGGGGCAATCGCCTATGAAACTCGACACGCACCTTACAGAGGAGAGCGCGGCCACCTTCGGCATCATGGCCCTTCAGGTGCCGAAGAGTCTTGTGCAGGAGGGCGCTCCCACCCGTATCGACGTGGTACCGCTGAACCGCCAGTCCTCTCGCCGATGGTTCAAACTGGACGTCGACATGTTTGCCCGGCCGATCTTCAAGTGCAATATCGAGCCTGCGGTTGAGGCTTGTGTCGCGGGGCCCCTCGCTCCTGAGATCGAAGACTGGAACGTGTACTTCGGCGACCTTCACGCCCACACAGGCGAAGAGCATGGCTCCGGGCGCAGTTGCGGTACCGGGAGCCTGGAGGAAAACTACGAATACGGTCGAGACGTGGCCGGAATCGACTTCATCGCCATCGCTGAACATGACTGGCAGCTTGCCGATCAGGATGACTGGAACGAGCGTATGGAGCAGATGGATGCGTGGAACGAGGATGGTCGATACGTTGTCATACCCGGCTATGAGTGGACCTCAGCGAAGTACGGGCATCGCAACGTCTATTATCGCGACACAGGATGGCCTTACTTCGACAACAATCCCGGTCCCGGTCATAATGAGATCAGCCTTGAGAGCCGCTCTCCGGCGGAACTATGGGCGGCTCTGCGCGACTGCGGGGCGAGAGCACTCACCATCGCCCATCACCCATCGGTGGGTTTCTTCCCGGTTGACTGGTCGTACATGGACGAGGAGTTCGATAGACTGGTTGAGGTCTATTCGACCTGGGGCAACTCGGAGTACCTCGGTGCACCTGTTCCGGGAACCGCATCGGATCGTCTGCCAGGACTGGGGGCGCTGGACGCACTCAAGCGCGGACATCGACTCGGATTGATGGCATCGAGCGACGGACACGACGGAAATCCCGGCAACGCGCAGTGGTCACATCGCCAGCCGCACATCCACCATCGCCTTGGCAGCGGCTTCATCGCGGTACTGGCGGATGAACTCACTCGCAGCCAGATATGGGACGCTATGTACGCGCGTCGCTGCTACGCGACCACCGGCACGCGCATCGTGCTGGACTTCCGCGTGAATGGTGCGGTCATGGGTAGTGAGATCGAGGCTTCCGCCGGTGAATCAAACCTTATCCGGGCAGGAGTTGTAGGCACTGCGCCTGTCACACGTCTGGAAATCGTGCGTGACGGAGAGATAATTGCTTCCAAAGAGTGCCGGGACATCTCCGTGGAGATTGAGCTTGAAGACGCTGTCCGCGAGGAATCCTGCTTCTACTATCTGCGTGTGCTTCAGAGTGACGGTGAGATGGCCTGGTCGAGTCCCATCTGGGTCGATCCTTGCAGAGCGAAGTGACTGTGGGCGATGCGGCAGTCGGAGTGTGGCCCTCCCCCACCTTCCCGCCAGAGCGATTCTACGGGTGCGATTGATACGGAGTTCGCGCGGGCGATTATATTGACAGCCACAACTTGCCTGATATTATTGATATAAACCCCTTGACAAACGCACGCTAAGCCGTTATCATCTCCGGTGAGGATAAACTACGGCGTGGTCCATTTACGCGGACGCCGAGATGAGGAGGAAGAGGAATGTCTCTGATACGATGGCGACGACGACCACAGATGCTGGCGCGACCGATGATGCGTGCCCACGATCTCTTCGATGAATTGGATCGACTCTTCGCCACCCCGGGAGAGCTTTCCGAGGAGGCGGAGTACGGTCCGGCGGTAGATGTCTACGAGACCGATGACGAAGTCGTAGTCAAGGCGCAGTTGCCGGGCGTCAAGAAGGAAGACCTTGACGTCAATATTCAGGAGAATACTCTGACGATTCGGGCCGAGACACGGCGCGAGGAGGAGGTTGACGAAGAAGGTTACTTCCGACGTGAGTTGCGCTACGGCAGTTGGGCCCGCCGCCTGCCGCTACCCGCTGAGGTAGATGAGGAGCAGGTATCGGCGAAGCTTACCGACGGGTTGCTCGAAGTAAGGGCGATCAAGAGAGAGACACCTGCCGAAACCGGCAAGCATATCGAGGTCGAGTAGAGCACTCTCGGACAGGCGAAGTACGGCGCGGCGCGGTCTCCTGCGACCGCGTCGCCTGAGTGTACAGAGCCCGCGGGCCTATCCCCCACCCTGCGTCCGCATCGTCTCAACCAACTGTACCAGGCCCTGCACCGTCTCCTCAGTGATCTGCCGACCGATTTCGGCGCTCGCCTTCTGAGGGTCACCTATCACCCCGACCCTGATAGCGGGATTCTGACGCACCGCCGGAACCACGCTGTCATGATGCACGTTCCTGGTACGGTGCTGATAGGCATCCTGATCCTCGCGCATCAACTGCACCACATCGGGATCGTCGAGCACATACTCATCGCGGACCTCGTCGGGTTTCCAGTATAGCATCAGCGACGTCTCGAACCATCCGGAGTGATAATCGCCATCTTCAAAAGCGCGCAGACAGATCTCGGACTCCTGCCAGAACCGGTATACGGCGATGTTCCGATCGGTAAACTGCGGATTGTTGCGCAGAAAGATCTCTGCCGCTTCCTGCGTTGCACGCTCGTTCTCCGACCCGCCGTGGCCGAGCACCAGCACAATGTTGTGAAGACCCTGAAGGCAGAGCGAGTTGAGTATCTCAACGATTATCTGTGTCACAACATGCGGACTGACGTTTATGGTGCCGGGCAACTCACCACCCGAATATGTGTAGGCAAGCGTTGGCGCGACGAAGCAGCCGGTCTGCTCGGCGGCGCGCCGACTGATCTCTTCGGCATTGTGGCAATCCGTACGAAGTGGCAGGTGGTGCCCGTGTTGCTCCGTGACCCCGAGAGGCACCAGAATCGTGCGCATGTCGTCCTCCAGCGCGTCGCGCACCTCGTTCACGGTCATGTGCTCCCAGATAAGGGCTTCGGACATCTTCGCCACCTCGCAGCTTTCTGCTGTCGCTGTCGGCCGATAGAATTCTCGGTGTTTCTCACTTGACCTGCATAATTCTAAGCGTAACGTGGTAGGATAATGGGAGAGCCTCGGCGAAAGAACCAGAGAACATGCAGGCCAGGACGTAGAGAGGTGGTGCGAAAGATGCGTGGGACAATTGCTGTGGCGTTGGTACTGGCGCTTTCTTTGACCGCGGTGTGCACTGCGGATCAGGTGCAGATCCAGCGGGTCGATCGCGCCGGAAACCTGATGGTGCCGGTGCGCACGATCTTCGAGCCCTTCGGTTACCGCATAGGCTGGGACTCGCAGGCAAGGGCGGTAACAGTCACAGACCCGGCACGGAACATTGTGCTGAGGCAGAACTCGGAGGTCGCGGTCGTAAACGGGGTTCGTGTGATGCTGCCGGTTCCGACAGAGGAGATCGAGGGAAGGGCATGGGTCGCTTTCAGCTTCGCGGAGAGGATTCTGGAGGGTAAGGTGCAGTACCGCGGGGATCGAATCGAGATGCCGACCGTCGGCCGGACCGTAATGCTGCGCGGGCCGGAGGTGGTCAGAGAACCCGAACATATGCCACCACCGCCGCCGGTGATCAGCCCTGCCACTGACGCGATCACGATTACCCGACCGCGTGATGGCGACAGAATTGGCTCTCGCGTGGAGATGCGAGGAACCGCACCACCCGGCTCCCTGGTCATAATCGAGACTGAAGTGCGGCGCCAACGGGACGACGAACTGCTGCGCGTGGTTCCCGGCATCCGCAACCAGGCGCCCGAGACCGGACGTTGGCGATTTGCGGTGGCTGCTCCTGCCCTGCCGCCGACAATCGCGGAACCGCTGTATTACGTTATTAACGCGCGCTATCGCATCGACGGCCGGGAGTCAGAGCCGGTCAGCGTGAGGGTCTATCGCGCCGAATGACCTTACCAACCAGACGGTGAAGGCCGAACGATAGACTGACCTCCGAATTCTCCGACATGAGGCCTGCGGAGAGTGACTGCAGCGTGAACGCCGCCGGATTGCCCGCGGTATTGACCGCGCGAGATACGAGATTCGTGTGTGTCTCTCCGAACGCTTGGGGAGGAATGAGGTCATGCACCGCTTGACCCTGCTGCCGACGACAGCGCTTGCCCTGGGACTGACCTTTTCCGCGGCGGCAGATGAGCCGCCCCGGCCGGTTTTCGGCATTGAGGGCGAGGATTTCCTGATTGACGGTGTGCCGACCTATGAGGGCAGAGAGTGGCGCGGGCATCGGATCGAGGGACTGCTGTTCAACTCGCGAATGGTGCAGGCTACCTTCAATGATGAGAACCCGGAGACGCGCGTACTCTGGGCGTATCCCGACACCGGCGAGTTCGATGCCGAGCGCAACACGGACGAATTCGTGGCCGCGATGGCCTCGTGGCGTGAAGCCGGTTTGCTTGCGTTGACGCTGAATCTGCAGGGGGGTGGGGCGGTTTACGAGCGCCCGTTCCCCTACAACCTTTGCATCAACTCCGCCTACGATCCGCAGGGGAATCTCAAGCCCGATTATATGAGGCGGCTGGAACGGATCCTTGAGCGGGCGGCCGAGCTTGAGATGGCGGCGATCCTCGGCCTGGCGTACTTCGGCGTGGATCACCGGTACATCGAGGGTCCCGACGCGGTGCGGGCGATGACGGACGCGGTGGTGGACTGGCTGGCCGAGCGCAACTACCGGCATGTGCTGATCGAGGTGGCGAACGAGCGGACGCATATCCGCACCCGCGCGGAGAACGTGGAGGCGCTGGAACTGATGGAGCGCATGCGCGAGCGCAGCCGCGAGGCCTACGGCGATGGCTTCACGCTGCTGTGCTCTACCAGCCTCGGCGGCGGGGGGATGCACACCGACGAGTACCTCCGCGCGATGGACTACGTGCTGGTACACGCCAACGGCTGCAGCCCGGAGCGGCATGTGCGGATGGTCGAGGAGATTCGCGCGAACGAGGCGTGGCGGGAGCGGCCGAAGCCGATCGTCTTCAACGAGTCGCACACCGATGTGAGCGCGCTGTGGGTGTGCGCGGAGAACCGCGCGTCGTGGGGTTACTTCGATCAGGGCACGAACAACTATCGCGACGGCTATCAGACGCCGCCGGTCAACTGGGGGATCAATACGGAGAGCAAGCAGCGGTTCTTCGACCTGCTCCGAGGCATCACCAGCGGAGAAACGCCGGATGAGATGCCGGAGTCGCCGGTGCATATCCGGGGCTTCGAGGGACTTCCTGAAGATGGCGTGGTAACCGGCCGGATAGAGGTGCAGGCGGCCATTGATGAGCGCCACGCGGTCCGCGAGGTTCGCTTCTTCGTCGGTGATGATCTGGTGAACACAGAGCGGCGCTACCCGTACTACCTCGGTGGCGACACCGACGGCAAGCCGCACGGCTTCGACACCACGGGGCTTACGCCCGGCGAGCATACCCTGCGCGCGGTGGTGGTGTCCGTTGGTGGCTCGACTGCAGAGGCGTCCACCAAACTCGTAAAGGTGGCTGAGTGAAACTGCGATCACGGTCGCCGCTGTGAGTAGCAGGTGGCAGCAGATGTGCACCCTGCCAGTGCTTTCAGACAGAACGCCATCATCAAGTCGTGGACAGTCGATAGACACCGTCAGATCCTCACTGATCGTCTGATGGTTGCATCCACCTCGCTAACGCGATAATATCCCTCGACGTGTTACTCGACCGTATCAGAATACTCGCCGGGAGAGCATCCTGAATGTCAGAGGAGACGCAGGCAGATCCCCCAGGGAGTCTGCTCAGTCGACGGCAGACAGTACACGCACTTCGACACTTCATAATAATGGGAGTGCTCTGGGCGATCTACGGGCCAAATGCTGTGGTATCCGGCCCGGTGCTCTCGGGTTTCGCACTGAAGATGGGGCTCACCCAGGCGCAGATCGGCTTTCTGGTGAGCTTTGTTGGTCTGTTCGGCCTCTGGCAGCTTGTGAGCTCTCACCTTACCCGACACCGCCGGGGAAAACGCAGATTGTGTGTGACGCTCGGCCTGATCGAGATCACTGCCGGAAGCCTGGTAATCTCCACCGCACTCGTGCCCGAGGGGATGCGCTTCTACGCGATGGCCGGGCTGCTGTCGATGGCCTACCTGATGGGCCACACCGTCAACCCGATCTTCAATTCATGGCTGTCGAACGTGCTGCCATCGGAGATACGCGGCAGTTACACCGGGCGGCGCCTGATGTACGTATCGGTCACCAGCATTGTATACCTTTACGCCGCGAGTCGCTGGCTCGACTGGCAGCCTGAACTGCCGGGCTTCATGGCGGTGTTCGCAGTTGGCTGGGTCGCGGGGATAGCCGGGTACGTTGTGATGGGGCTCACCCCCTATCCTCGGGTCACGCTCGAGGAGCCGCAGGGCCTTACCGGTGCACTTACGGGCCCTCTGCGCGATCGAGGCTATCGCTCGCTGACGATCTTCATGTGTACGTGGCTAACCGCATGCATGATGTCGGGGGCCTTCTACTCGGTCTATATGCTGCAGGACCTCGACCTGTCATACGCGCAGGTCGCCATATACACGAATATCACCCAGTTCTTGATGATGGTCTCCTATCCGCTCTGGGGCATTGCTGTCCAGCGCTTCGGCTCCAAGCCGGTCACCCAGATAAGCATCTGGCCTTACACAGTCGCGCTGGGCACGTGGGTGTGGGTGAATCCGGTGACCTACGCGTGGCTGATCCCCATCCAGCGCGCGGTCGCCGGGATCTGCTGGTCGGGGATTCAGACAGCGAACTCCACCCTCCTCTACAAGCTTGTACCCTCCGGAAAGGAGAATACGTCTTACTTCGCCAACTGGATGACTTTCGTTGCAGTGGCGGCCGCCGGGGGGCCGTTCATCGGAGGTGTGCTCCGCGAAATGCTACCCGAAGCAGGCGTGGAGGTCTTCGGGATGGGCTTCGCGCCGCTTCAGGTGGTTTTCGCACTATCATCGCTGCTGTGCCTGATTCCGGCGGTGCTCTCCGGATGGCTCCTGGAGGCTGAGGCGACATCTCCAGCCTATCTCCTGGGGCAGTTCCGCGGGAATCTCCTGGGCTACGCCTATCACTATGCGCTCTATCACATGGGACTCAATGAGGAGCGGCGGGCCGAGGCGGCGCGTGGTATGGGCCGCTCACGGACGCCGCTTGCTGTGGAGAAGCTCGTCGATGCGCTTGATGACGTCAGCCCACAGGTGCGCAGTGAGGCAGCTCGCGGCCTTGGCGATACGGGCCAGCCGGAGGCGGTGGAGCCCCTGGTCGAGACTCTCCACGACGACGAATCAGACATTCGTCCTGAGGCGGCAGAGGCGCTGGGCAAGATCGGCACCACCGGTTCGGTCGAGGCACTGACGAGGGCGCTCAGGGATGAAGATCCGCGTCTGCGCGTATCAGCGGCTCTCGCATTGGGAGAGATCGGAGGCGAGGAAGCGCGTCATGCGCTCTATGAGAGAATCACGGGACATTTCGAGAAGGTCACATTCGCAGCCCTAATCGATGGCGCCAGCCGCCTTGGTGATCTGCGGATCATTGAGCCGGCGCTTGAACATCTGCCGGGCTTCCGCTCACCGGTACTGCGGATGCAGATCATCAACGGGGTCTGCCGCGTCCTCGGGGAGCCTCGCCACTTCTACCGTCTGCTCATGTCCGACGCACTGACACGGGCGGCAATGTATAGCACGATGACCGACCGGATTGTGCGCCTCATGAATCGGTCTGCCCTGACGGCTGAAGTCCGCATACCGATGGAGAGGCTCGCACGGCTGTTCAATCAGGACCTCGCCGGTGATCACTACGCCGCTGCGGCGGAGCATGCCCGCAAGATAGCCGTGATCGCCTGCGCTCAGGATGCGCTGCCTGAGATGCCCTGCGCCGCGGGGCGGGCGATAGTCGGCTATCTCGACCGGGCACGCCCGGAGATGTTGTCTGACGAGGGCATGATCTTCACGGTAGTCTGTCTCACGTCGCTTGCACGTTACCTTCCAACGTAATCGTACAAGCGAAGGCGCCGGGACATATGCATGTGTACTTCCCGGCGCCTTCCGAAGACTGGTGGACGGAATGGGATTCGAACCCACGACCTCCTCCGTGCGAGGGAGGCGCTCTCCCAACTGAGCTATCCGCCCGATTGGTTGATATTGTAACGCCGCAACCGACTGACTGTCAAGGTAATCATCAGCATCTGCAACAGCATCGGTTTGGGTGTGCAAGTCTTTCGCTCGCGAGGCAGGTACTCGCGTAAAGGTTTGCGAATACCACGTTTCGGGTAGTGAACGGATCGAGCGTGGCAGCCTGCCATCGAGAACCTGCCAGGCGCCTGTGGCGGTTTCGGCCTCTCTTCCATAACTCCGACCCCTGATGAGCGAGCATGCGACCCCTGATCGGAGAGATGCGATGGCGCAAGATTCGCTCTCCACTGCAGGCACACCAACATACACCTATGGTCACCATTCGACACCAAATACGTGCGCTCAACATCCAGCAGAACTCCGTCCGACCCGAACCGGGGTCGGCTTGACTCTGCGCTTGCATGGCGGTTATAATCGCCACAGTTGACTCAGAGGTATGACTGTCACGGAGCCTCCACGGTGCTATCAGTCCTTTCCGCCCTCGGCGCAGGTTTTCTCAAGGGCCTCAGCTATATTGGGGAATTGTCTGAGTTGCACATGCGCACCCTGATCCACCTGTTTCGCGGGGCCGTCGAGAGAAAGACGACGATAGCCCAGATGTCGCATGTGGGGGTCAGTTCGCTGCCTATCGTGGTGGTGACCATGCTGTTTTCGGGTATGGTCATGTCCTATCACATAGCCGATCAGGCTCTGATGCTCGGGGCAGGTGCATACATCGGGTGGATGGTCGCCGAGACGATGGCGCGCGAACTCGGCCCCGCCTTGACCGCGATTGTGGTGGCGGCGCGAGCAGGTTCGTCGATGGCAGCCGAACTGGGAACCATGAAGGTCACGGAGCAGATCGACGCATTGCGCACCATGGCGACCGATCCGGTGCAGTACCTGGTGGTGCCACGTTACCTGGCCGGGATGATCATGGTTCCGATGCTGGCGTTGATAGGCGGCCTTATCGGCGTGCTGGGTGGCTTTGTGATCGCTGATACCACCGCAGGCATGACGGCGGCCGCCTACTTCAACAGCATCCGGGCGAACCTGGAACTGTGGACCATCGCCGCAGGGATCATCAAGGCCGTCTTCTTTGGTGTGATCATCGCGGTCATAGGCTGCCATCAGGGACTATACACCGAGAAAGCCTCGGAGGAGGTCGGACGTGCGACCACCCGAGCGGTTGTCTATGCCATCATGCTGATCTACATAGCCAATCTTGCACTGACGATGGTGCTCTTCCCCTGAAGTGGCCACAACGAGGGTGCAACGATGCCTGAGACGGAGAATGTGCTCACGGAGCAGGCCCAGCCTGAAGAGATTCCGGATGACGACACACTCGCTGTCCGAGAGATACCCAGGAGGGATCCCGTCGATCGTACTGGAGAACCGCTGCTTTCGATCCGAGACGTGCGGCGCGAGATTGACGGGGAGATCATTCTCACTGACATCAACTTCGACGTCTGGCCGGGCGAGATATTCGGGATTATGGGAATGTCCGGTTCCGGTAAGACGACCCTGTTGCGGCTCCTGATCGCTCTGGACAGACCCGACGAAGGCAGCGTAATCTTTCACAACGAGGATATTGCCAGGCTCGATGAGGACGATTTGAATCGCGTCCGGAAGTCGATGGGTATGTGTTTTCAATACTCAGCTTTATTCGACTCGATGACGGTGGGCGATAACGTAAGCTTTTCGGTTCGCAACGATCGCAGCATGAGCGATGATGAGAAGCGGGAGAAGGTAGCCGATCTCCTCGCCATGGTGGAGATGGCGGGAACCGAGCATCGGATGCCCGCAGAACTCTCCGGAGGTATGCGCAAGCGAGTTAGCATAGCGCGCGCACTGATGGACGACCCTGAGCTTGTGTTCTATGATGAGCCCAGCAGCGGCCTTGATCCGGTCATGAGTTGCAACATATCTGGCCTCATCCGGAAGGTCAGCGCCGACACCGGCGCAACGGCCGTGATTGTCTCTCATGATGTCGATAACATGCTCGGGATCGCGGACAGGATACTAATGTTGCATGACCGTACGACAGCATTGATAGGAACACCGGATGAGATGCGAAGCTCAGATATTCCCATCATCAGGCGGTTCGTCCACGGACTTGCCAGCGACCAGATGACGGGACGCTGCTCCCCGAGGTGATAGCAGGTGGCGCCTGAGGCCAAGGTTGGATTGCTGGTCATTGTGGTCACCCTGCTTGCGGTGAGCATTGCGATTTACCTCAGCGGCGCCCTGCGTGACCTGGGAGCCTATCGGATCACGGCGCAGTTTGCCGATGTACAGGGACTGGATGAGGGAGCCCCTGTGCGTTTTGGGGGAGTGGACATTGGCAGAGTTGTGCGGGTGCGACTGCGCCCCCATGCGGACTACCCGGATAGACCGGCCGCAGTCACAGTTTCCATCAGGCCGGACGTGATCCTTTATGAGACCGACAGCTTCGACATCAAGCAGGGAGCGTTGATAGGAGATCACTATCTATCGGTAAGCCGTCCACCGGATGTGGAGCCGCCGCGGGAGCGCCTCGCACACCATGACGTGGTTCAGGGAGGTGTCGCAACAAGTGCTGAGGTGATTATGGGCGAGATGAGAGAACTGGTGGCGCAGGCGCGCGTCTCGGTGGATGCGATGAACGTCCTCCTTACCGACGTGGGAGTCCATGAGGACCTCCGAAGTACGCTTGCCAACCTGAATCAAGCCACCGCACAGGCGGTAATCATCTCGGAACGAGCGGTAGAGGTGGTCGATGTCGTCGCTCGCGCCGGAGCGGCGAACGAAGAGCGCCTGGCGGCTATCATGGCCAACCTCGTTGCTGCATCGGATGACATAGGCACCTCGGTGAAACGCATCGACAACATCATCGCCACGAGTCCCTTGCCCGCCCAGATGATGGCGGCGGGCGACAATCTGCGCGTGGCCTCCGAGCAAGTCGCGCAGATCTCGGCGACCACACTCGAGCACGTTGAGACCAGCAAGATCCCGGAGCAGGGGGAGATGGCGATGACCAACATCCGGGAGGCAACAGAGAATCTCCGAAAGATCAGTGATGAAGCGGCACGACTCGCGGAAGATGAGCAGATGGCCGCCGACATCAGAGACGCGCTCGAAAACGTGCGTCGAGCCACCGACTCGCTGCGCAGCGCCTCCGAGCAGATAGAGGGCCTCATAACCGATGAAGAGGTCCACGACGATCTTCGTGTCACGGTAAGGGAGATGCGAAGGACCGCTGAAGCGGGCCGAGGTACGATGGAGCAGGCCAAGCGCGTCATGGATGACGTGGAAGGCACCATGGAGCGGGTCCGGGAGACTCAGAGGATTGTCACCGACATCCAGAGCAGACCGCGGTTCGAACTACGTGGGATCGAGGCGACGGGGGTGCGAGCCGACGCATCCTTCGATGTTCGCCTCACCCCGGACGCGAACCATTTCTGGCGAATGGGTCTGCGAGATATTGAGGGAGCCTCGGGCTTGAAGCTGCAATACTGTCGCGAGTTCAACGATGATCTCGCGCGCGTTGGGCTCTTCGGTGGCGATCTCGGTGTCGGGTACGATATACGCAGGTCGCAAAGGTCGGGGACCGAGGCCGACCTCTACAATCTCGATGACCCGAGACTCGATCTGCGCTGGCGCTATACACTGGAACGCGATTACGATCTGCTTCTGGGCGTGGAACGCGTCCTTGGCGGGACACATCCGATGCTTGGCATACGTTACGAGAGCGAATTCTGAGGGCTGGCCGAGGGCTTCTGACAGCTCCAGAAAGACTTTCAGCGACTGCAGCGGCAAGAGCACCGTTGATAATTACCGATGACAGAGGACCCATGGTACATCACGCATGCACGGTCGAGGCCGCCACGCTCACATACGCCGGCGGCCATTCGCATCAGGAGGACACTGGATGAAAGTAATACTGCTTGAGGACATTCCACGAGTCGGACACGAGGGCGACGTCATCGATGTCGCCGATGGCTATCTGCGCAACTATCTGGAGCCGCGAGGTCTCGCAGTGCGTGCCACGAAGGGCGCTCTCAAGGACCTTGAGAATCGGCGCGAGGCGATCTCGCGGCGCGACGAGCGTAAGCGCGAGATCGCGCAACAGAAAGTGGAGGAGCTTCAGGACCAGCGCATCGTGGTCAGGGCCCCGACCGGCGAGGGCGGAAAGCTCCACGGAAGTGTGACCACCGGGCAGATCGCTGAGGCCGCGGAGGAGCAACTCGGCGTGATCATCGATCGCAGGGACGTCGACGTGCCGGAGCCTATCCGAGAGATCGGCGACTACCTGATCACCGCCCAGATATACAAGAACGTGGAAGCGCAACTGCCCGTCCGCGTGATCGAACTGGATGAGGATGACGAGCGCTCCATCGAAGAGATCCTCGAAGAGGCCGCCGAGGACCACATTGCTGAAGAAGAGAGCGAGGACGACACTGAGGAGTCGGAAGGCGATGTCGAGGTCGAGGCGGAAGAAGTCCCTGCGGCGGATAATGAGCAGTAGACCGACGCGTGACTGACGGTAACGAGAGAGGTTCGATGGTAGAGTCGATGCCCTCCAGGGCGCAGAATAACATGTCAGATCGTCTCCCTCCTCAGGATCTTGAGGCGGAGCAGGCAACACTGGGCTCGATGTTGATGGAGTCCGGTGCCGTGAGTCGTGCGATGAGCATTGTTGATGAGGAGGACTTCTACCGCGAGGCTCATCGGCGCATATTCTCCGCCATCCGCGCCGTTGACGAGGCGGGCGATCCGGTGGACGTGGTAACGGTAGGTGCCGAGTTGCGCCGACGCGAGCAACTCTCAGCGGTGGGAGGCGGTGAGTACCTCACCCGATTGATCGGAGAGGTGCCGACCACGGCTCACGTCGTTCGTTACGCCACCATCGTCCACGAGAAGGCGATGCTCCGACGGCTGATAACTGCCGGAGGCGAGATTCAGGCACTCGCCTACGACAATCCTGAGGACATGACTACTGCTCTGGATGGAGCCGAGCAGCGTATCTTCGAACTCGCTCAGCAGCGTTCCACGAAGGATTACGAGGAGATCGGGCCACTTGTCGATGCCACCTTCAGACAGCTTGAAGAGGCTTCGAAGACAGGTGATGTCGTTACCGGCCTGCCCACGGGGCTCAAGAAGTTCGATTTCATGACTTCCGGACTCCAGGCCGGGGATCTCGTAATCATCGCCGGTCGCCCCTCGATGGGCAAGACCTCGCTTATGGTAAATAACGTGGCAATGAATGTCGCGCTTACACCACGACGCCGGGACAATGAGACGAACTACGGAGTGGGGATCTTCAGCCTCGAGATGTCCGCCTCTCAGCTCGCAGAGATGCTGCTGTGCGGCCTCGCGCGCGTGAACTCCTGGCGTTTGCGGGGCGGACACGTCCGAGGCGATGACTGGGATCGCATCGGGCGTGCCGCGGGACGGCTCGCGAACTGCAACATACTGATCGAGGATACGCCCGGCATCTCTATCATGGAGCTTCGCTCCAAGGCGCGACGCATGAAGTCGCAGCATGACATCGATCTGATCTGCGTGGACTACCTTCAACTTGTGTCCACCAGCTCCGGCCGCTATGACAACCGGCATCAGGAGATCGGTGAGGTTGCCCGTGCAATGAAGGCGATGGCTCGGGAGTTGAGTGTTCCGGTAGTGCTCGGCTCGCAGCTTTCGCGCAACGTTGAGCGCCGTGAGGACAAGCGACCGATCCTCTCCGATCTCGCCGAATCCGGTTCGATTGAGGCTGAGGCGGATCTCGTATGTTTCCTCTTCCGAAAGAGCTACTACGAGCAGAAAGAGCCGGCGGAGACGGGTCAGAACGGCGGCGACCGGGGACACGACGAAGTCGATGATGATACGATCGATATCGCCGAGTTGATCATCGCCAAGCATCGCAACGGTCCCGTGGGACCCGTCAAGCTCGGCTTCAAGAAGCAGGCGCGTATCTTCGAGAACATCGAGGTATTACGGGAAGCGGAGGTCTACGGATGAAGATACTCGTGGTGGGCTCGGGCGGACGAGAACACGCACTTTGCTGGAAGATCGCGCAAAGCCCGATGGTAGAGAAGATATACTGCGCGCCGGGCAATGGTGGTATCGCTGCAGAGGCGGAGTGCGTCGACATTGATGTAATCGATCTCGAGGCGCTGGGCGACTTCGCGGAGGAGAAAGCCATCGACCTCACGGTTGTCGGACCAGAGCGCCCATTGATCGCGGGCATCGTCGATCACTTCCTGAGCCGCGGCCTGAGTATCTACGGACCGAACGCCGCCGCCGCGCGCCTAGAAGGGTCGAAGTCATTCGCCAACGAGACGGTCGAACGCGCGGGGGTCGCGGGCAAGAGGTTTGAGGTGTTCGACGATCCTGATGAGGCACGCGATTATGTGCACGATCAGGTCGCTCCGATCGTGGTCAAGGCCGACGGAGAGGCGGCGGGCAAGGGCGTCGTGATCGCTGAAACCGTCGATGACGCGCTCGACGCCATTGAGCGCTGCATGGTTGATCGGGAGTTCGGGCCCGCGGGCGAGCGCGTGGTGATCGAGGAGTTCCTCGAGGGTGAAGAGTGCTCCATCAAGGTATTCTGCGATGGTGAGAGCATCCTCCCGATGGTGCCGTCCCAGGACTACAAGCGTGTGTACGACGGCGATGAGGGCCCGAACACGGGCGGTATGGGTTGTCACAGCCCGGTCCCCTCGGTTGACGATGCTGTGTTGGAGCAGATCATAGAGCAGATCGTGCGTCCGACAGTGAGCCTCATGGCCGAGGAAGGTAACCCGTACGTCGGCACCCTTTACGCGGGAATAATACTCACCGAGGATGGTCCCCGCCTGCTCGAATACAACTGCCGCTTCGGTGATCCGGAAACTCAGGTGGTGCTACCAAGGCTGGAAAGTGACCTCGTCGAGCTTTTGCTCGCCACCGTTAACGGGCGCCTCCACGAGATGCAGCCGAGGTGGGTGGACGACCGGGCGGTCTGCGTCGTCTGCGCCTCGGGGGGCTACCCGGCCTCTTACGAGACGGAGAAGCGCATATCAGGCCTGAAGGAAGCCGCCGCCGAGGACGGTGTGGTGCTATTCCATGCAGGCACGAAACAGATGGGACGCAGCTATTTCACCGACGGAGGACGCGTGCTCGGTGTTACGGCGCTGGATGCAACCTACCGACAGGCTCGCGACCGCGCGTACCACGCTGTCGGCAGGATCGACTTCGAGAACATGTACTTCCGCACCGACATCGCGGAGCGCGCAGTCGGTGGTCATTGACCGCATGCAGACAGACACCCCGAATCCGCGCCGTAAGGAGCAACGACGGTCAGCGGCGCAGTAATCCGGAAAGTGAGTGAGCTTATGTCGGAGAATACGTTATCGGTAGCGATTGTCATGGGTAGCGAGTCGGATCTCGGTGTGATGCGCAAGGCGGCGGACGTGCTTGAGAAGCTCGGCATCGGCCACGAGATACGCATAATGTCGGCGCACCGCACCCCTGACCTGGTCGGGGAGTGGGCTTGTGAAGCAGCGGATCGCGGCATCAAAGTAATCATCGCGGGGGCAGGCGCCGCCGCTGCTTTACCGGGTGTGGTCGCGGCCCATACCTCTTTGCCGGTTATCGGCGTACCCATCGACGCCACGGCGCTTAGCGGCGTCGATGCACTGTACGCGATCGTACAGATGCCCTCGGGAGTACCGGTCGCAACCGTCTCGATTGATGGCGCCACCAACGCGGGCGTGCTGGCCGCACAGATCCTCGCACTGCAGGATGAGGAGATAGCGGAGCGCCTCGAGAACATGACCGCGGAGCGCCGCGCTGGAGTAATAGACAGCGATCGACGCGTACACGGGGAGGCATGATGATCTCGCAAGCAGACTGTGACTGCTTCTACTCCAGGTCCTCGTCGCGGGCCTGGGGGGACGCATGCGGCGTATTCGGTCTTCTGGCACCATCAACCGACGATCTTTCGCGTATGTGTTACTTTGGCCTCTTCGCCCTACAGCATCGCGGACAGGAGAGTGCCGGGATCGCCGTCGGCGGAAACGGAGGCATCGACGTTCATACGGGAATGGGGCTGGCGACTGAGGTCTTCGATGAAGATGACCTCACGCGGATGCGGGGCGAGACCGCGCTCGGACACGTCAGGTACTCAACGATGGGGTCGAACGTCATCGAGAATGCGCAGCCTTTCATCGGAGAGCACTCCAGTGGCCCGTTCGCAGTCGCGCACAACGGCAATGTCGTCAACGCCCGGGCGCTCCGATGCGAACTCGAGGACTGCGGAACTGAGTTCGAGGCGACGAGCGACACCGAAGTTATCACCCAGTTGATCGCGCGCTCCCCGCAGGACAGTATTGAGAAGGCCATCGCCGAGATCATGCCTCAGTTGGAGGGGGCGTACTCGCTCGGCATCATAACTCCCGATCGGCTCATCGCAGTGCGCGATCCGCAGGGCGTGCGACCGCTATGCATCGGTCGTCTCAACCATGAGGGATGGGTTGTCGCCTCAGAGACCTGCGCTCTTCATCCCCTCGGGGCCGACTACATGCGAGAGGTCGAACCCGGCGAGATCGTGACTCTTACTCCGAATGACCTGGAATCGATGCAGGTGATGGATCCCGACAGGAAGGCCTGCTGTATCTTCGAGTTCATATACTTCGCGCGCCCGGACAGCCATATCTACGGGCGCTCTATCTACCAGTCTCGTGTGCGCATGGGACACATGCTCGCGCGGCAGGCGCCGATCGATGCCGACATGGTCATGCCCGTGCCCGAGACGGGTATCCCCCACGCCGTCGGCTACGCGGAGATCGCCGACATCCCCTTCGGCGAGGGCTTTATAAAGAACCGTTACATCCACCGCACCTTCATCAAGCCCAGTCAGCGCATGCGCTCGCTGGGCGTTCGGATGAAGCTGACACCTCTGCGCGAGGCCGTGGCGGGCAAGCGGCTTGTAGTGGTAGATGACTCAATCGTGCGCGGAACCACAACCGGCCCGGAGATAGGACTGCTGCGGGACGCGGGGGCGCGCGAGATTCATCTGCGCATAAGCTGCCCTCCGATCAAGTATCCCTGCTTCTACGGAATAGATACATCCGCCGGACGCTCCGAACTCATCGCCGCGCGCATGAACAAGCAGCAGATCTGCGAGCATCTCGGTGCCGACTCGCTTGAGTTCCTGCACCTGCCGAATCTGGTTAAGGCAGTGGGTCTGCCCAAGAGTAACTTCTGCACGGCCTGCTTCAACAACCGCTACCCGATTCCGGTACCCGATGACCTGCGGGGCACGAAGTTCGATCTCGAGGAAGCAACCGCGAGAGCATGACAGGTAGCGCGGCAGGGTCACGGACGTGAGCTTCACGCGAAGATGGCGAAGGCTGGAGAATGCGATGAGTGATGGCGCCACCTACGAGGACGCCGGTGTTGACATAGAGGCGGGCGAGCGCGCGGTTGAACTGATGAAGGCCGCCGTGAAGTCCACGCACACCCGCGCGGTCATAGCGGGCCTCTCCGACTTCGGCGGCATGATCGGCCTCGGTGGAGACTTCGCCGAACCCGTGCTCGCCGCAGGCACCGACTCCGTCGGCACCAAGCTCAAGATTGCCTTCGCGCTCGACATTCACAACACCATCGGGCACGACTGTGTCGCGATGTGCGTCGATGATATCGTCTGCCAGGGCGCGCGACCGCTGCTGTTCCTCGACTATGTGGGTATCGGCAGGCTTGTGCCCGAGGTTGTCGCGGAGATCGTCGAGGGCGTAGCGGAGGCCTGTCGCATCGCCGGGTGCGCGCTGCTGGGCGGCGAGACCGCTGAGCTCCCGGGCATGTACGCCGAGGGAGAGTACGATCTCGTCGGCTTCGCGGTTGGCGTGATGGAGCGAGAGGGGATCATCGACGGCTCACAGGTGGCCGCGGGCGACGTGCTGATCGGCCTTCCCTCCTCCGGCCTGCACAGCAACGGCTACTCGCTCGCCCGCTACGTGCTGTTCGACAACGCGGATCTGCCACTCGACGAAGACTCCGGCTTACTCGGGCGCACGCTGGGTGAGGAGCTTCTCGAACCCACGCGCATCTACGCCGGATCCCTGGTCAAGCTCTTCGACGAGGGCCCTCTCCCCCACGCCATCATGCACATTACCGGCGGAGGGATCGGTGGCAACGTCGCGCGCGGTATTCCCGACGGCCTCAGCGCGCGGGTGGACATGTCCGCATTCGACCGACCGGCGATCTTCGATCTCATCCAGCGCACGGGCAACGTGGAAGAGGCGGAGATGCGCCGCACCTTTAACCTCGGCGTCGGCATGGTTCTCGCGGTCGCCGAATCCGCCGCCGATCGTACTGTCGAAATCCTCAGCGCCAAGGGCGAGGAGCCGCTGATTATCGGCGGGGTCATCGAGGGCGGCGACGGGGGCTGTGTGCTGGAGTAACGATCGTGGTCAGGACCGAGTTTAGCGGCCTTGATCCCGGGGGCAGAATTGCAGCCGCTCACCCCGCTCAGGCGTCTTCGCGCACCGG
>PXBW01000124.1 GCA_003566775.1 candidate division WS1 bacterium | reverse complement strand
GTCGCCGCCGTTCCCATCAACCTCTTCTCGACAGGAAGATTCAAGATCGCGCCGATCGTGGACTTACGCGAGGTGCCGATCAGCACCCCTGCCCCGAGGCCGCGGAACTCGCGCAGCCTTCGCAGTATCTCGAGGTTGTGATGCACGGTCTTCCCGAAGCCGAAGCCGGGATCGACCACGAGTCGCCGCCGATGTATCCCGGCCGCGACCGCGGCGTCCACCCGATCGGCGAGGAAGGCATAGATCTCACCAATCACGTCTTCGTAGGTCGGATCCTGCTGCATCTCCCGTGGAGTGCCCTTCATGTGCATCACGCACACGGCCGCCTCGGTATCTGCCGCGGTCTCTATCATCTGGTCTGAACGCAGGCCGGTAACATCGTTGACCATCCGCGCGCCCGCCGCCGCGGCCATCTGCGCGACCTCAGGCTTGCTGGTGTCGATGGAGATGACTGTATCGAACTCCTCCGCGAGCGCCTCGACGACCGGCAACACCCGATCGAGTTCGTCATCAACCTCCACCGGAGCGCTTCCCGGACGCGTGGATTCTCCCCCGACGTCGAGAATATCCACGCCCGCCTCCAAAAAGCCGCGGGCCTGTTCGACTGCCGCGTCAACTTCACCAGCCAGCCCATCGCCGGAGAAGGAATCCGGGGTCAGATTGATGATTCCCATCACCAGAGTGGCCTGTCCCAGCGGGAGCGTCTGCCCCGCGCAGTCAAGTTCATTCGGAGGTCCCTCGAAGGCCTCGATCGCGCGCAGAATCTCCCGGCCAAGCTCGGGCAGGCCGAAGGGCTGCATCTCAAGCTGCTCCGCGAGGCGCCGGTAGGTGCGCAGATCACCAAGCAGCACGACCGGCCGTGGCGTGCGGTCGAACCGAGCCACCTCGCGATTCACCGCGCAGTCTGCGCCCAGTGCGAGCATCTGCTGCTTCAGAAGGGCGGCGGCCCGGCCATCCACGTCTTCCAGCCTCACCGGCAGCAGCCTGCCCCGGTCGGCCAGCCAGCCTCGCGCGACATCATCAACGCCGATGGCGGCCATCTCCGCCATCAGTCGATCCCGCTCATCTATCTGCAACGCTCGCGCTCTATGTGTCATCCTGACAATCCTTGAGACGGCCTCAAGCTCACTTCCATGCCTCCTGGCGGTCGCATTATATCCCCTCACAGTCTCCCGCGCAACTTTGTGCTCCCCCGCCGATTGGATCGTCCCGATCTGCACGAGAGGGGTCCATCTCCATGGCACTGTTGTTCGGGAGGGACGTTACCGGAGATCCACTATTCCAACACAGGGCGGCGAAAAGAAGCGCAAACGGAGAAGGACAGCGAAGGCCCCATGGATTCCGCGAATGCAGTCCTCGATTTGCCCACTTCAGAAGGCCTCGCTTTGTGACACGGCGAAGTGTTATCGTGAACAGGAAGGGACGCCATATGGTGCGAACAGACCGGCTTTGGATGCTAAGGAGGCGTTGGAGATGTTCAGACTGCGAATACTGTGTACCATCCTACTCGGGATTGCCCTGACGTGTCAGGTCGGCCAGAGTGCCGATTACTTCCTCTCGCCCGATGGCGATGATGCGAACACGGGGACCCGCGAGGCTCCGTGGCAGACGCTCGAGAAGGCCGCGGCGGAGGTAGAGGCGGGCGACACTGTGACGCTACTGCCCGGCCGGTACCCCGGCAGGTTTGAGCCAACCGCCAGTGGCACCGCGGAGGAGCCTATCGTTTTTCGCGCAGAGCCGCGCCGGGAGGCGGTGCTGATCGGAGAAGGCGATGACGGATATCCGCTGCTGCTGAGAGATGTCTCGCACATGCGAATCGAGGGCATCACGATCCGGCCCGATCCCGCTCGAAGTCGATGGATGCTGGTGGAGAACTGTTCGCACATCGAGATAGATGACTGTCGCATGGAGGACGGAGCGGGCGGAATGCCCGCCTATGTGACCGGGTGCGATCAGGTGCGGGTGACCAACTCAATCTTCCAGCGCTACCAGGGCGGTAACATGTTCCGGGTGGGCGAATCCACGCGCGTGGTGATTGAGGGTTGCTCGATCACTCGGGCGGGGCACTCACCGCTGCAGTTCTTCCCCACCGGCTCCAACAGTCAGGTTGTGGTGCGCGGCAATGTCATGCACGGCGCCTGGGGCCGGCACGGTGAGCACTTCAACACCGATGACATTCTGTTTGAGGGCAACATCATCTCACACTCGGTAAACAGCGGCCGTTCCGCCGACGCGATGGCGCAGTTCATGTGGGACAACTGCATATTTCGCTTCAACCGCGTGTTCTACAACTTCGGAGCCCCGATTACCAGCTCGCCCTGGGGAGACGAACTGTACTTCCTCAACGTGCGGCTCTACAACAATGTGTTCGACAGGAATCCGCTCTACGGCTATCAGACCAGGGTGCGCGGTGACGCCTTCGCGGACCGCGTTGACAACGTGGTCTTCGCGAACAATGTCTTCTCGGGCAACGATCCGCACGGCGCATATCGCCAGATACTGCTGTTCGGTCACGATCATCCCGACTTCTTCCGCATGGTCCACAACGTGTTGACTGCGGACGAACCGGGGCGCCCGGTGATCAACGATGTGCGCCACGGTGAGGACCTCTTCCTGACCGTCGCCGAGGCCCAGGAGCGCTTCCCGGATCAGTACATCGGCAACCTGGACGTGGATCCGGGCTTTGCGCGTCCTGAGCTTTACGACCACTCCCTGGCGCCCGACAGCCCCCTGCGCGACGCGGGCGCTCCGCTGGCTCGCGCCGTCGGAACAGGTGACGGGAATCTGCTGGCAGTGGATGATGTTTACCCATTCTTCGATGGTTTCGGTATCGAGGGCGAAGTCGGCGATGTGATCGCGGTCGGAAGCCCCGAGCAGCATGCGCGCGTGGTCGGCAAGGACTACGATGCTTCGACGCTCAGGCTCGATCGTTCGGTTACCTGGCAGGACGGCGACCCGGTGAGCCTTCCATGGACCGGGGCGGCTCCGGATATCGGGGCTTATGAGCATGGCCCCGAGGGCTATCCCAGTGTGCAGATAGTCGCTGAGCCGTTCGAGGCACAGCCTGGAGACACCATCACCTTCCGCGCCGAAGTCCGCGGAGACATTGAGCCGGCGGAGGCTGTCTGGCATCTCGGCGACGACACCGTTACGGAAGGCCTCGAGGTGACGCACAGCTATGCCGAGGGCTACGACTACCCGGTGCACGCGATCGTCACCGACATAGAGGGAGGCCGACACGTGGCGGCGGGTTACGTATGGATCGAGACCCCACGGCCGGCCGATGCCCCACTGGTACACAGCACCTTCGAGCGCGATGACGAAGACTGGTGGTGGTTGTGGCAGACCTATCGCCCGGGCCCTGCCGCCTGGGAGCGCTTGATCGATGAGGACACCGGACAGGGTGTGCTGCGCGTACATGCGCCGGAGGATCGGGGCAGAATGCCCTGCTGGACACATCCTCCGCGATGGGACATCGACCGCGATCACACGGTTCGGATCCGCTATCGCGTCGGTGAAGGCACGCCGGTGGCGCTGTATCTGCGCGCGTTTGCGATCCCCGGAGAGAGCACGCGCCGGGTGTGTGTGGCGGCGAGTCCCGCCGCGAGTCCGTCAGAGGACGAGGTTGTGACCGATCATGCGCTGATGGATGACGGAGAATGGCACGAACTGGAGTTCGACGCGCGACTTATCCGCGAGCGCTACCCCGACCTTACGAGAATCGAGGGATTGCGCTTTCACGGAATGCCGCGCAACGACGTGCAGGAGGGCCACTGGTTCGAACTCGACGAAGTCTGGATCGGCCCGTGATCCGCGCAGACAGCGGGCGCCCTGTCGCCGTGACTGCGGAGGCGGGCGCCCGCAGGATCAGGGGGACAACAGCCGCTCTGAGTTCGCGCAGGCGACCGTAATGATACAGCGTCTGAAAGGATGTGCGGGGTATGAAGCACCTGTTCATCGACAGCGCCATCATCGAGCTTCAGAAGGGCGTGAAACGCACCTGGCATCAGGCGGTGAAGCACGGACCGCCCGTGCTGGAGCCGCAGGGCCCGCTGGAGCAGCCGCGGCTGCATATCTGGAATCCACCCCTGCGCGCCGCCGATGATGATGAGTGGCAGATGTGGTATATCGGCGGCGAGGACCTTCACGCGCTCCATGCGCGCTCGCAGGACGGCATCGAGTGGTATCGTCCCGATCTCGGACTGGTGAATAGCGAGGCGCACAGTCCGAGCAATCTCGTCGATCTCGGCTTCGAGGCACAGCGGAAGGAGCGACGGCTGGTGCTGTGCCGCCCCGGTGATGAAGCATCCACCTCGGAACGCTACCACGCGCTTACCCGCGTTGGCGGGCGGCTCAAGCCCCTGGATTCATCGGACGGGCTCAACTGGCACTTTCACGCGGATCATCCGGGGATCCCCAGCGACGATGAGTACCGTCTGGGCTACGATCCGCTGAGGAAGCTGTTGATCGCGACGGTGAAGCTCGGCGGACGGAAGAGCAATGTGCCACTGGCGGTCCCCGAGTACGGCAGGGCGGTTGCGCTCTCGACCGGGGAGGACGGGCTCAACTGGACCGAACCAGAGATGGTATTCCACGCCGACTTCCGCGACCGGGAGGCTGGAGCGGAGGAGATCGAGCGCCATCTGAGCGACGACAGCCTCCTCTCGCCGCTCTATGTCGATCCCGATCATCGCTGGAGCGACGTGTACAACATGCCGGTATTCCGCTACGAGGGGCTCTATCTCGCGCTGCCGGTGCTCTTCCATCAGTGCGGGTTCTGGCAGTACGCGGGCAGGCCTGAGGCGAGCAACCAGGACGGACTGCTCTGGCCATGCCTCGCGTGGAGCCGGGACCTTCGAGAGTGGCGGCGCCCGCACATGCGCGAGCCTTTCATCCCGCTATCGCCCATCGACGATCCGGCGATCTACGATAACGGGGCCATCCACGCCTGTGCGCCGGTGCGGCGCGGGGATGAACTGTGGTTCTACTACTACGGATCGCGCTTCAGCCACGTCAGTCTGGCTTTGCTGCAGGAGGCGGGTCTCGTCGTAGATCAGACCATGCCGTCGGGCGCGGTATTCCTCGCGAAGCTGCGGCTCGATGGCTTCGCATCCTGGGGGGCCGGTGGCGAGATGGGCGCGATCCTCACCAGACCAGTGACGGTCGATGGGAATGAGCTGCGCATCAACGCTCACGCGCCGCATGGTGAGGTGCGGGTCGAACTGAGGGACGCCGAGAGCGGACGCGCGATCCCCGGCTTCTCATTCGGTGAGACATTGCGCTCGCGCACGATCTCCTTCGCCGACGGGCAGGTGCATCCTCGCCCCAACGGCTGGGGGGCGCGCTTCGAGGATGACCCGGAGACTGATGACAGCGTGCCCTTCAACGGCGACTCGGTGGATGCGACGGTCGCGTGGAGTGGCGGTTCCGACCTGTCATCGCTGCGGGGGAAGTCGGTGCGCGTGCTCTTCGCGCTGCGCAACGCCGATCTCTACGCCTTCGAGTTCGCGGAAGCGTAGCACGCCCGCTCCACCTGTCCCTACGGTCGAACCGCCCGGGCCGGACTACGGGCCTCGCCGGTCGCGGCCCCGGCAGCCTTGCCGGGGCCGTCGGTCAACGTGAATGCGCCCGGAGGCAGGGCTTGTGTCGTCGCGCTGCGCGAGGTTTCAATCCACGTATATCCTGGTGATGCGCGCGAAGGGCACGCGCAGCAGCGTCCGCTCTCCGCCCGGTTCGCCCACGCTCACGGTCGCCCTGTTGATACGGATGACCTCACCGTGCCACGGACTCCCCCGATAATCGAAACCGACCATCCCGCCCACCTGCAAGCCCGCCTCGATCAACTCCTCGCGAATTCTTTCGCGGGCCGCATCGCGCTCCTCCTCGAACCTTCGCGCCTGCTTCGGCCAGCCGCGGAAGCTCGTCGCGGGGTGATGCAGTGCCAGCTTCACCGCCTGTTTGACGCGGCGCTTCGAAAGCAGGCCGAGCCGCCCCGCCTCGCGCACAAGCTCCGCGCATGCTTCCCGCCATTCATCGGAATGCTGCTGTTCGAGACCGACCTCGTGATGCGCCAGTTCGTGACAGATGATGAAGGTCATCTCATCAAGCTCGAGACCGTGACGCTTCGAGAGGCGGATCTGACGCTCACCGTTGCTGCACACGGCCCTCCCGGCGTAGGTTTTTGCGGTGGTGAGATGGACGCGGTTCACACGGTCGGCCAACAGTTCCTGCATCGGCTCCGAGCAGACGAAGTCGTGGAGTTCATCGCTGAAGCAGTTGTTCAGCACATCAAGCACGCTTTCAGACTCTCCGGTATTGCTCATGATGCCCCATTCTTCACCGCGAGGAAGATTCTGACCTTCTTCGGAGGACTGACGATGTCCGCCGGAGAAATGGCAATTCAGTTCTATTGCCGCACAGATATCGGACTCGCTGGACGGACCCGGGAGAGATCGAGTCGCATCAGGAGTGAGTGAGATGATTCGGTTCACGGCGATCGCGCTGATGCTGCTGATTTTCTGTGCCGTTACACCTGCTCAGGAGGTGGGAGATACGGTGCCCGCAGACGACCTCGCCGCCGGCATGCGCCTGGTCCTCGGAGCGGACCTTGAGGCGGAGTATGAATGGACGCTGATAGGCGAGGACGAACGGGC